>NZ_JBEZXZ010000131.1:0-25270 GCF_040638275.1 Actinoplanes sp. NPDC026623
CCCCGCCCGCCCCCCCCCCCGCCCCGCCCGCCCGCCGTCGCGGTCCCGCCGCTGCGCCGTCACCGCGTACGAGCAGGACTGTGAGGAGGTCAGCCGGGGCCGCGTCCGCGCCGCCGAGGACGACATGCCGGCGCCGCGCGGCCGGCGGGTCGCCGAGGATGACGCGGCGCGACCCCGTCGCTACGCCGACGCCGACGACACCCCGGCACCGCGGCAGCGCCGCTACCCCGACGAGGAGCGGTACGAGGAGGCGCCACCGCGGCGCCGGACCGGCCGCTACGCGGACGACGAGCCACCGAGGGCGTCCCGCTCGTCGCGATACGCGGACGATGCGGAGAATGCGCCCCGGGCCCGGCGCGACCGGGGCGCTCACCTCGACAGCGCCGACCCGGACTACGTGGACCCCGACGAGGCGCCGAACCTGGTTGACATGGCGTCACGACGGGCGCGCAAGGCGACACAGCAGGAACCCGCCCGTACGGCGAGCCGGGGGGCTCGTGGCGACGGCGGGGATGAATCGGCTGACGACCAGTACTGGCGTCAGCTGCGAGGGGAAGCACAGTGAGTAAGCGCACCAGGCGAAACGGGGCATCGTCGTGAGCGAGGGCCAGGTTCCGCCGGTCACCAGCATCGGGACGCCACGCATCACCGCCGGGTTCGACGAGTACGGCCGGCTCGATCTGATCGCGCACCAGGAGGTGCACGGCGGCTTCGCGGCGCTCTCCAGCGGCGAGCTGATCGGCCTCGCCGACCGCATCGAGCTGCGCGGACGTGGCGGCGCGGGCTTCCCGTTCGCCCGCAAGGTGCGCGCCGTGCTCGACTCCTGCCAGCGCCAGGACCTGCCGCCGGTGATCGTGGTCAACGCCACCGAGGGCGAGCCCCCGTCCTGGAAGGACAAGGCGGTCCTGACCCGCGGACCGCACCTGATCCTCGACGGCGCGGCCCTCGCGGCCGCCGCGCTCGACGCCGAGGAGATCGTGATCGGCATCGCCGACGACGGCGTCGGCCAGGAGTCCCTCGCCGCGGCGCTGGCCGAGCGGCGGATGCCGGTGCCGACCCGGATCGTCACCGTCCCGCACCGGTTCATCTCCGGCGAGGGCGGCGCGCTGGTGCGCGGCATCAACGGCGAGGCGCACATCCCGCCCGGCCGCAAGGTCCGCTCGAGCGACAACGGCGTCGGCGGGCTGCCCACCCTGCTCTCCAACGCCGAGACGTACTCGCAGCTGGCGATCGCGGCCCGGCTCGGGCCGTGGGAGTACAACGCGGTCGGCATCCCCGAGGAGCCCGGCACGGTCATGCTGACCGTCGGCGGCTCGGCCACCGCGCCCGCCGTCATCGAGGCGCCGACCGGCACCCCGCTGATGGACGTGCTCACCATGTGCGGCGCCGACATCGGCCCCGGGCTGCTGGTCGGCGGCTACCACGGCAAGTGGATCACCGCCGAGGCCGCCAAGACGGTGACCATCTCGCGCAAGGGCTTCGCCAAGGTCGGCGGCACCCTGGGCGCCGGCATGCTCATCCCGATCGGCTCGACGACCTGCCCCCTGGGCGAGGTCGCCCAGGTGACCCAGTACCTGGCCGGCGAGTCGGCCGGGCAGTGCGGCCCGTGCCGCCTGGGCCTGCCCGACCTGGCCCGCGCGGTCACCCTGGTCGCGCTCGGCGGCAGCGCGCTGGAGAATGTGCGCCAGGCGGCCGGCGTGGTCAAGGGCCGCGGCGCCTGCAGCCACCCCGACGGCACCGCCCGGTTCGCGCTCTCCGCGCTCGAGGTCTTCGCCCGCGACGTGGAGCTGCACGCCAACGGCGAGGGGTGCGGCAAGCAGGTCCGCGGCATCCTTCCGCTGCCGTACCACACCGATCAGGGTGCGCGGAAACTCGCGGTGGACTGGTCGCGGTGCGACGGCCACGGCCTCTGCTCGGCGGTCGCACCGGAGATCATCCGGCTCGACGCGAACGGCTTCCCGGCGTTCCCGCAGACGCCGCTGCCGCCGTGGCTCGAGAACGGCGCCCGCAAGGCGGTCAACGTGTGCCCGGCACTGGCCCTGCGGCTGACGGAAGCGGTCAAGAAGTGACGGTACCCAGGATCCGGGCCCTGATCGCGGCCACGGTCGCCGCCGGCGCGCTCGCCGGGTGCGGCTCGGCCGCCGCCCCGGCGGCGCAGGCACCCCTGCCGGTCGCCGAGACCGCCGCCGCGTCGGCGTCGGCCGGTCCCGCGGCGGCGGCGCCCGTGGTGGTGCCCGCGTCGCTGAAGTTCACCGGCAAGACCCTGGACGGCGAGTCGTTCGACGCGGCGACGATGGCCGGCAAGCCGACCATCCTGTGGTTCTGGGCGCCGTGGTGCGCGACCTGCGCGAGCGAGGCCCAGTCGATCTCCGACCTGCGCGACGAGTACGCCGGGCGGCTCAACATCCTCGGCATCGCCGGCCTGGGCAACAACAAGGACATGCACGAGTTCGTCTCCGACCTCGAGGTCGGCACCGTGCCGCACCTCGACGACGAGCCGGGCAGGCTCTGGAAGAAGTTCGGCATCACCGAGCAGAGCACGTACGTGATCCTGGACCGCGCGGGCAAGGTCGTGGTCCGCAGTTATCTCGACGATCTGCAGCTCACCACCAAGGTCAAGTCTCTGGTGGCGTGAGCCGTGCGGGCCACGCTGCTGCTCGCGCTCACCGCGGGGATGCTGGGCGCCGTCAACCCGTGCGGGTTCGCGCTGCTGCCCGCGTACCTGTCGGTGCTCGTCGCCGGTGATCGCGGCGACGGTGCCCGGTCGACGGTCGCGGCCGTGGGCCGCGCGCTGCGCTGCACCGCCGCGCTCACCGCCGGGTACGTCGCGGTGTTCGGCGCGTTCGGGCTGGTCCTGGCCCCGCTGAGCCGGGTGCTGATGCCGCGGTTGCCGTGGCTGACCGTGGTCTTCGGGCTGGCCCTGCTCGCGCTGGGCGGCTGGCTGCTCGCCGGGCGCTCGCTGCCGAACCCGGGCAGGGCGCTGCGGGCGCCGCGGCTGACCGGCTCGGTCGCGGGAATGGTCCTCTTCGGGATGGCGTACGCGGTCGCGTCGCTCGGCTGCGCGGTCGGGCCGTTCCTGGCGATCGTCGTCTCCAGCCTGCGGGCCGGCTCGATCGGCGAGGGCGTGGCCCTGTTCGTCAGCTACGCCGCCGGGATGGGGCTGGTGATCGGCGTGACCGCGCTGGCCGTCGCGCTGGTCCGGGTCTCCGCCGTCTCCCGGCTGCGCCGGGCCTCCGCCGCCGTGCCCCGCATCGGCGGCACGGTCCTGGTGGTCGCCGGCGCCTACGTCGCCTACTACGGGTGGTACGAGTTGCGGCTCGCCGGCGACCTGCGCAGGTCCGGGCAGGATCCGGTGGTGAACGTCGCCTCGGCCGCCCAGCACGAGCTCAGCGGCGCGGTCGGCCGGGTGGGCGCGGGCTGGTTCGCGCTGCTGCTGGCCGTGCTGGTGCTCGCGGCGCTGCTGCTGTCCCGGCGCCGGCGCACCACGGTGGAGGGCTGACGGTGGACACCGCCTCGCGGGTGAACCCGCTGCGCCGGGGCGACCCCGGCCGGCTGGGTGAGTACCGGATGATCGGCCGGCTCGGCTCCGGCGGCATGGGCGTGGTCTACCTGGCCACCGACCGCGACGACAACCTCGTCGCGATCAAGCTCGTGCACGCCACGCTGGTCCACGACCCCGAGTTCCGGGGGCGGTTCCGCAGCGAGGTCGAGCGGGCCCGGCAGGTGCCGTCGTTCTGCACGGCCGAGGTGCTCGACGCGGACCTCGACCACAACCCGCCGTACCTGGTGGTCGAGTACGTCGACGGGCCGAGCCTCGCCGACGTGGTGGAGGAGAGCGGGCCGCTGAAGGCGGCCGCCCTGCACTCGCTCGCGGTGGGCGTGGTCACCGCGCTGACCGGCATACACGGCGCGGGGGTCATCCACCGCGACCTCAAGCCCGGCAACGTGCTGCTGGCGCCCGGCAGCCCCAAGGTCATCGACTTCGGCATCGCCCGGGCGTTCGAGGCGACCAGCCAGCACACCCGCACGGACCAGATGGTCGGCACGGTCGCGTACATGGCGCCGGAGCGGTTCTCGTCCGAGCCGGGCACGCCGCTGACCGCGGCCGCCGACGTGTTCGCCTGGGGCTGCGTGGTCGCGTACGCGGGCACCGGCCGGACCCCGTTCCACGGTGACTCGCCGCCGGCGACGGCCGCCCGGATCCTGACCCAGCCGCCGCATCTCGGCGGGCTGACCGAGCCGCTGCGCGGGCTGGTCGAGCTCTCGCTCTCCAAGCGTCCCGAGGACCGGCCGACGGCCCGGGAGCTGCTGGACCTGCTGCTGGGCGAGCGGCCGCCCGAGCGCCGCCGCCCCCGCGAGGATCCGCGGCCACCGGCCGGGTACGGGCCCGCGTACCCCGCCTACGCGCCACCCGCTCCCGCCCGGCGGGGCCGCGGGCACCGGGTGCTGGCCGTCCTGGCGATCCTGCTCGTCATCGCCGGGCTGGCCACGGTCGCCCTGGTGGTGAGCGCGTCCGGCGTGCCGCGGATCGCCGACGGCGTGCAGACCGGCCTGGACGACCCGGCGGCCGAGGACACCGGCCCTGCGGACCCGGGCGAACCCGACCCGGAGACCCCGCCGGCGACGGCCCCCGCCGGCCCGGTGCCGGTGGCGCCCGAGGGCGGCGAACCGATCATCTCGGACCAGCTGAGCCGGCCCGGCCTGTGGCAGGACAGCGAGGTGCCCGGGCAGGACGCCGACTGCGTCGTCCAGGGCGTGCTGCGCGTCAGCCGGGCGGATCGCGGCGCACACCAGTGCGCCGGCCCGGAAGAGGTCATCAAGGACGACTTCGGCGTCGAGGTGACCACCGTGCTGCAGTCGGCGGGCAGCTGCGCGGCGGTCTGGTTCCACTGGGACCCGAAGGACGGCGGCCAGGTGCTGCGGGTCTGCCAGGGCGAGATCTCGGTCGGCGCGGACCTGCCGGACGACAGCCGGGTCTACGGACGGATCCCGCTCGAGCGCCGGATCACGCTGCGCGGACCCACCCGGATCCACCTGGTCGTCCGCGACGGCGAGGCGCAGGTGTTCCGCGGCGGGGACTTCGCGGGTGCGGTGCCGCTGCCGGCCGACGGCCCGGACGAGGGCCAGGTCCTGCTCGGACTCGACGCCCAGGCCGACGGCGGGCCGTTCACGGTCACTTTCGCGGACGTAGACATTCGCTCGCTCTGATGTGGACGATCGCCCTTCGTTGCCGGATCAACGGATTAAGCAATGGCTTAGGTTGCCGTTGACATTGTGATCAGGGCGCGGCCCATACTGCGGCATGCAGGTTCCGGCACCCTTCGAATACGCGCGAGCCACCACCGTGGACGAAGCCATCGGTCTCATGGAGCGCTACGGCGACACCGCCCGGCTGGTGGCCGGCGGGCACAGTCTGCTGCCCATGATGAAGCTCCGGCTGGCCAACTTCGAATATCTCATCGACATCAACGATCTGCACGGCGAGCTGGGCCGCATCACCGTCGAGGAAGGCGTCGTCCGGATCGGCGCGCTGACCCGCCACCGCGAGTTGCTCGAGTCCGACGCGCTGGCCGAGGTGCTGCCTCTACCTGCACCTGATGCGGGCCTTCGCGGCCGTCGCCGACGCGGAGGTCTTCGCCTTCGCGACGACGCTGACCCGGCTGACGGTGGTGCTGCGGCACGCCTCCGCGGCCGCCGCCGTCGCGCGGGCCGGCGAGCTGGTCGCCGATCGCTTCGGTGGCACCCGGATCGCCACCAACCTGCGCTCGCTGCTCGCCTCGCATCACGGCAACGCCGTCCGGGGCGCGGTCGTCGTGATCGGCTCGGACGGCTGGGACAGCGATCCGCCGGCGGAGCTTGCGGCGGTGCTGGCGAGGCTGCGGCGGCGCGCCTACCGGATCGTCTGGATGAATCCGCGGGCCGGCGCGCCCGGGTTCGCGCCGCTGGTCGGCTCGATGGCGGCCGCGCTGCCGTTCTGCGACCGGCTGCTGCCGGCGGGCACCTTCCACGAGCTGGACCGCGTCGCCGCGGAGATCGTCGCCTGCGCGACCGCGCCGGGCGACCGGGTGACCGGGGTCAGCTCCAGAGGGTCACGTGGATCGACGGCCGGAAGTGCCCGACGGTGACGCCCGCGCCGCGCATCATGGCCTGGATCGCGCGCGGGGTGGCCGCGAACCGGCTCAGCTCCGCGGCGGCGGACGGGCCGCCCTGCTCGGTGAGCATCAGCGAGTGCCAGACCGCGTCGAACGCCACCTGCGGACCGGTCAGCTGCACCAGGTGCCCGCGCGCCACGTCCTGCGCCACCGTGAACGACAGGCCGGCCGCCACGCCCTTGCCGCGTTTCGCCTCCTCCAGCGCCGCCGCGTGGCTCTGGAAGATCCGCTGACGGTCCTCCGGTACGCCGATACGGCGCACCAGGGCCGGCACCGCGCCGCCGTCCGCCGCCGACGGGCCCATCAGCCAGATCTGCTCGCGCAGCTGGTGTGGCCCGGCCGGCACCCCGGCCAGCGGGTGGGTCGGGCCGGCGACCAGCACGATCCGGTGGTTCATCACCGGGCGGCAGGTCAGCGCCGGATCGATGACCGCCGGCTTCGGGCCGATCGCGATGTCGACCGTGCGGGTCAGCAGCAGCGTGTCGAAGTGTGCCGGGTCGCGCACGCTCAGTTCCAGATCCAGATCCGCGGCCCGCTTGGCGAACAGCTCGATCAGGCCGGGCGCCGCGTGCTCGGCGAACAGGCTCGACGCCGCCACCCGCAGCAGCCGGCGCCCGCGACCGGCCGCGCTGACCTCGAGGACCGTGCGGTCCTGCAGGCCGAGAAGCTCCGCCGCGCGGCTGGCCAGGCGCCGTCCCGGTTGATCCGCATCCCGGGCCGATTCTGTGTCGGTTAGGCGGCAACGGGCGGATGGGTATTCGCAGGCAGTGACGTCGCCCGATAGGGTGACCTTTCTGTCGGGGGAGAGCGGACGGCATCATGCCGCCGGGGCGTAGGAGTAGCGGCATGTCGGACGAGCGGACCACCCCGCTGCGCCCACAGGACCCTCGTGAGCTCGGACCATACGAGCTGCTCGGCCGGCTCGGTGAGGGCGGCATGGGCACCGTCTATCTGGCCCGCAGCGCCGCCGGGGTGCTCGTCGCCGTCAAGATGGTCCGCGCCGACCTGGCGCCGGACGACGCGTTCCGGCGCCGGTTCCGCAGCGAGGTCAACCGGGTCCGTGAGGTGCCGCCGTTCTGCACCGCCGAGGTCCTCGACGCCGACCCCGACCACGAGCAGCCCTACCTCGTCGTCGAGTACGTGGACGGCCCCAGCCTCGCCGAGGTCGTCGAGGAGCGCGGCCCGCTCACCTCCTCCAACCTGCACAGCGTCGCGATCGGGGTGGCCACCGCGCTGACCGCGATCCACGGCGCCGGGATCATCCACCGCGACCTGAAGCCGCGCAACGTGCTGCTGGCGCCGGGCAGCCCGAAGGTCATCGACTTCGGCATCGCCCGGGCGATGGAGCCGACCAGCGCGCACACCGGCACCGATCAGATGGTCGGGACGGTCGCCTACATGGCGCCCGAGCGGTTCGGCTCCGACAGCCCGCTCACCCCCGCCGCGGACGTCTTCGCCTGGGGCGGCGTGGTGGCCTACGCGGGCACCGGCCGCACCCCGTTCAGCGCGGACTCGCCGCCGGCCACCGCGGCCCGCATCCTCACCCAGCCGCCGGACCTGTCCGGCCTCAGCGGCCCGCTGCGCGAGCTCGTCGGCCACGCGCTGGAGAAGGACCCGGCCAACCGGCCCAGCGCCCGTGAGCTGCTCGATCTGCTGATCACCGGCCCGCAGCGGCCGGCCGCCGCGGGCGCCGCCCTGGCGCACCAGCCCGGGCTGCGGATCGCCGCCGAGGAGGCGCAGGCGGTCACCGGCTACCACCCGGCCCGGCAGCTGACCGCGGCCAGCGCGCCGTCGAACCTGGTCGGCTACGACGAGAACTCGATCGTCACCCAGCCAGTGCCGACCTCGCCGGCCGGGCCGACGACCCCGTTCACCCACGGCCCGGCGCCGCGCCGCCCCTGGGTGCTGCCGGCCGCCGTCGTGCTCCTGGTGCTCGCGGTGCTCGCCATCGGCGGTGCGGCGGCGACGTACTGGCCGCGCAACGAGGGGCTCGGCCGCACGGCCACCGGCGGCCCGTCCGCGGCGCCGGAGCCGAACCCGGACGCGGAGGCGGACGCGAACATTCTGGTCGACGATCCGCTGCAGCAGGAGCGGCTGTGGCATGCCAAGACGGATCCCGGCGAGGGGGCGAGCTGCTCGTTCGACGGCGGCCTCGTCGTGCGCCGTGAGAAGAGCGGCGTCTTCAAGTGCCGCGGCCCGGAGGACGCCGAGCCGGACGACCTGCAGGCCGAGGTCGGCATCCGCCTGCTGACCCCGGACAGCTGCGCCTCGATCTGGATGCGCTTCAGCAAGTACCGCGGATATCTGGTCCGGGTGTGCGAGCACAACGTCTACGTCGGGACGCACAAGTCGTCCAAGATGGCGGTCTACAAGACGGTTCCGCTCGACGACGCCGCGATCGCCGTCGGCGCCCCGTCGACCCGGATCACCGTCAGCATCGTCGGCGAGACGCTCGAGGTGCTGCGCGACGGCGAGCTGGTGTGCAACGTGCAGGTGAGCGACAAGGACATCGCCGGCGGCCAGGTGGTGCTCGGCCTCTACACCGAGCGCAACGCGCCGGCCGACGGGCCCTACGCGGTCGCCTTCGACAACATCAAGATCTGGTCGATCAACAGCTGAGGCCGGGCCCGCGATCGGGCCCGGCCGCACCCGTTCAGTCCTTCGTCAGCCCCGCGCGCCGCAGGGCGTCGGCCATCGCGCCGCCGTTGAAGTCGCCGCCGCCTGACGAGCCCTGCCCGCGGCCGCCGCCGGAGCGCTGAGCGCCGCCCTGACCGCCCTGCCGCTGTCCGCCGCCCTGCCGGGGCTGACCGCCGCCTTGACGCGGCTGTCCGCCGCCCTGACGGGGCTGGCCGCCGCCGCCCTGACGGGGCTGGCCGCCGCCGCCCTGGCGCGGCTCGCGGGGTGCGCGCTGCTCCGGCTTGTCCTCGAGCTTCATGGTCAGCGAGATCCGCTTGCGGGCCTCGTCGACCTCGACCACCCGCACCTTCACGACGTCGCCGGACTTCACCACCTCGCGCGGGTCCTTGACGAACGTGTTCGACAGCGCCGACACGTGCACCAGGCCGTCCTGATGCACGCCGACGTCGACGAACGCGCCGAACGCGGCGACATTGGTGACCACGCCCTCGAGGATCATGCCCGGCCGCAGGTCGGCGATCTTCTCGACGCCCTCGGCGAAGGTGGCCGTGGTGAACGCCGGCCGCGGATCGCGGCCCGGCTTCTCCAGCTCGCGCAGGATGTCGGTGACGGTCGGCAGGCCGACGGCGTCGGTGACGAACTTCTCCGGGCGCAGGGCGCGCAGCAGCGGGCTGTTGCCGATCACCGTCTTGAGGTCGGCGCCGGCCGTGGCCAGGATGGTGCGGACCACCGGGTATGACTCCGGGTGCACGCTGGACGCGTCCAGCGGGTCGTCGCCGCCGGGGATGCGCAGGAAGCCCGCGCACTGCTCGAACGCCTTGGGGCCGAGCCGGGCCACCTTCTTGATCTCCGAGCGGTTGCGGAACGGCCCGTTGGCGTCGCGGTGCAGCACGATGTTTTCCGCCAGGCCCGCGCCGATGCCGGAGACCCGGGTCAGCAGGGGAGCGGACGCCGTGTTGACGTCGACGCCGACCGCGTTGACACAGTCCTCGACCACCGCGTCGAGCGACTTGGAGAGCTTCGCCTCGGACAGGTCGTGCTGGTACTGCCCGACGCCGATGGAGCGCGGGTCGATCTTGACCAGCTCCGCGAGCGGGTCCTGCAGGCGGCGGGCGATGGAGACCGCGCCGCGCAGCGAGACGTCCATGCCCGGCAGCTCCTGCGACGCGTACGCCGAGGCCGAGTAGACCGACGCGCCCGCCTCGGAGACCATGACCTTGGTCAGCCCGAGCTCCGGATGCAGCTTGATCAGGTCGGCGGCCAGCCGGTCGGTCTCCCGGGAGGCGGTGCCGTTGCCGATCGCCACCAGGTCGACCTTGTGCTCCTTGGCGAGCGCGGCCAGCGTGTGCAGCGACTGGTCCCACTTGTTCTGCGGGACGTGCGGGTAGATCGTCGAGGTCGCGACGCACTTGCCGGTCGAGTCGACCACGGCGACCTTGACACCGGTGCGGAAACCGGGGTCGAGCCCCATCGTCGACCGGGTGCCGGCCGGCGCGGCCAGCAGCAGGTCGCGCAGGTTGGCAGCGAAGACGCGCACGGCCTCGTCCTCGGCCGCCTGCCAGAGCCGGACCCGCAGGTCGGCGCCCAGGTGGATCAGGATCCGGGTGCGCCACGCCCAGCGGACCGTGTCGAGCAGCCACCGGTCGCCGGCACGACCGTGGTCGGTGATGGCGAACCGGCCGGCCACCGACGCCTCGAACGACGACGGCACACCCTCCTCGGCGCCCTCCTCCGGCTCCATGGTCAGGTCCAGGACGTCCTCCTTCTCGCCGCGGAACATGGCGAGAATGCGGTGCGAGGGCAGCTTGGTGAACGGCTCGGCGAAGTCGAAGTAGTCGGAGAACTTGGCGCCCTCGGTCTCCCGGCCCTCGCGGACCTTCGCGACCAGCCGGCCCTTGGTCCACATGCGCTCGCGCAGCTCGCCGATGAGGTCGGGATCCTCGGCGAAGCGCTCGACGAGGATCGCCCGGGCGCCGTCGAGGGCGGCCGCCACGTCGGCGACGCCCCGGTCGGCGTCCACGTAGGCCGCGGCCTCCGCCTTGGGGTCGCGGGTCGCGTCGCCGACCAGCAGGTCGGCGAGGGGCTCCAGGCCGGCCTCGCGCGCGATCTGCGCCCGGGTGCGGCGCTTCGGCTTGAACGGCAGGTAGATGTCCTCGAGCCGGGCCTTGGACTCGGCGCCGAGGATCTGCGCCTCGAGGGCGTCGTCGAGCTTGCCCTGCGAGCGGATCGACTCGAGCACGGCCGCGCGGCGATCCTCGAGCTCCCGCAGGTAGCCGAGCCGCTCCTCGAGCGTGCGCAGCTGCTGGTCGTCGAGGGTGCCGGTGACCTCCTTGCGGTAACGGGCGATGAACGGCACCGTGGCGCCGCCGTCCAGCAGGCCGACCGCGGCCGTCACCTGACCCTCGCGGACCCCGAGCTCCTGGGCAATGCGCTGATGGATGGTGGTCGTCACGCCGACGATTGTGAACCAGGCGTCCGACACTTGTCGCGCCGCCCCACGAAACAGCCGTTAATGATCACCCTGACCGGGCGCGGGTAGGGTCACCGATATGCGCGCTGCCATGTGGTACGGCCCCCGCGACATCCGCTGGGAAGAACGCCCGGATCCGGCGATCCAGCTGCCGGGCGACGCCATCGTCCGGGTCGTCGCCGCCTGTGTCTGCGGATCCGATCTGTGGACCTACCGGGGCGCCCGGCCGCCCGCCGACCCGCACCCGATCGGCCACGAGTTCGTCGGCGTGGTCGAGGAGGCCGGCGCCGGGGTGCGCACGCTGAGCCCCGGCGACTTCGTCATCTCGCCGTTCTCGATCAGCGACGGCACCTGCGCGCACTGCCGGCGCGGCATCACCACCTCGTGCGAACAGACCCAGTGGTACGGCGGCACGGACCCGGACGGCCGCACCCTCGACGGCGGCCAGGGCCGGTACGTGCGGGTGCCGCTGGCCGACGGCACGCTGGTCGCGACGCCGGGCCTGCCGGACACCGGGCAGATCCCGGCCCTGCTCGCCCTCTCCGACGTGCTGGTCACCGGCCACCACGCCGCCGTGTCCGCGGGCGCCGGCCCCGGCCGCACGGTGGCGGTCGTCGGCGACGGCGCGGTGGGCCTGTGCGCGGTGCTCGCCGCCGTACGGCTCGGCGCGGACCGGGTGATCGCCTTCTCGTCGCACGCCGACCGGCAGGAGGTCGCCACCCGTTTCGGCGCGGCCGACATCATCGCGGCCCGCGGTGACGAGGGCGCCGCGGCCCTGCACGACCTGCTCGCCGGCGAGGGCGCTGACTCGGTGCTCGAGTGCGTGGGCAACAAGGAGTCGATGGCGCAGGCGGTGGCGTCGGTGCGCCCGGGCGGCAGGATCGGCTACGTCGGCGTGCCGCTGGGCGGCGCCGAGCTCCCGATCAAGACGATGTTCGACGACAACATCGCGGTGGCGGGCGGCGTCGCGCCGGTGCGGCCCTACCTGCCGGAGCTGCTGGCGGAGGTGCTCGCGGGCAAGCTGGACGCGAGCGCGGTCTTCGACCTGCACCTGCCGATGGAGCAGGTCGCCGAGGCGTACGCCGCGATGGACGAGCGCCGGTCGATCAAGACGCTGCTGTGGCCCTGAGATCGCGCTGAACCGCCCACAGCGCGGCCTCCGTGCGGGAGACGGCGCCCGTCTTGCGCAGCAGGTTCGAGACGTGCACGGTGACCGTGCGCACCGAGATCCCCAGCGCCCGCGCGATCTGCTTGTTGGACATGCCCTCGGCCAGGCAGCCGATCACCTCCCGCTCGCGGGCGGTCAGCCCGGGCTGCTCCTGCAGATAGGTCGGCAGCGTGGCGTCCGCGAGGGCCTCCGGGCCGCCGGCCATCGCCAGCAGCTCGGTCAGCCGGTACGGGTTGCCGCCCGTGCGGCGCCACACCGCCTCCGCGACGTCGGCGGGCGGGCTGCTGTCCGCGTACACGTGGTCGAGGATCTGGGTCACCTGCCCGGCGGTCAGGGCACCCAGATGCTGGCGCACGGCGCCGGGGGTTCCCGAAAGGCGGGCCAGGACCCGGGCCGTGAGCAGCGGGGAGACCGCCGCGTCCGGCGGCCGGCTGGTCACCAGCAGCAGGGCGGGCAGCTCCGCGGTGGCCAGCTCGCCGATCAGGTTCAGGCTGGCCGGGTCGAGCGCGTGAAGATCCTCCACCACGAGTACGGCCGGCCGGGCGCCCACCAGCGTCCGCACCGTGGTGACGGCGAGCCGCAGCAGGGCATCGGGGGTGTAACGCTCCCGGGGGACATCGGGGTCCTGTGCCAGCCAGGCCAGCGCGTCCGGCGGCACCGGCAGGTCGGGGCGGGGGCCGAGCCCGGCCAGCGCCGCCGCCAGCCAGTCGTATGGCGCGGGGGAGTGCAGCCGGGCGGAGCCGGAGAGCACCACCTGCGGCGTCGTGACCTGCAGGGCGGCGGCGACCAGGGTGCTCTTGCCGGTGCCGGGCAGGCCGGTGACCACGGCGGGAACGCACCTGCGGCGCGCCTCCACGCGCTCCCAGGCGCCCCGGAGCTCGTCCAGCGCGCCCGTTCGTCCCACCATCGGTACCGGCATCACCTCTCAACACTACGTACTACGTACTACAGACATGGCCGCAGGCCTTTGGCAGTCTTGTGGCATGAGTGTCGTGCTTCGTGCGGTGGCCGCCTCCGACCAGGGCCTGGTCCGGTCCAACAACGAGGACGCCGTCTTCGTGGGCGGCCGGTTGCTGGTGGTCGCCGATGGCATGGGCGGGCTGCCGGCCGGTGAGCTGGCCAGCGACATCCTGGTCCGCGCCCTGGCCGACGTCGACCTGCTGCCGGACACCGGCGAGCCGCTGCAGGACCTGATCGCGGCGCTGGAGACGGCGAACGAGCGGATCGAGGCGGCGGTCGTGGACGACGACACCCGCGACGGCATGGGCACGACCGTCACCACGCTGCTGCTGTCGGGCGACCGGGTGGCGGCGCTCAACGTCGGTGACTCGCGGTGCTACCTGAGCCGCGACGGTGAGCTGACCCAGCTGACCCGCGACGACACCTACGTGCAGGCGCTGGTGGACCAGGGCGTGCTGACGCCGTCCGACGCGCGGCGGCACCCGCAGCGGGCGCTGGTGACCCAGGCCGTGCAGGGCGGGCCGTTCCGCCCGGCCGGGCGGATGGTGCCGGTCCGGATCGGGGACCGGTTCCTGCTGTGCAGCGACGGGCTGAGCGACTACGTCGAGGACGAGGTGATCGCGACGACGCTGCGGATGTACCCGGACCGGCAGGTGTGCGCGGCCGAGTTGATCGCCCGGACGCTGGAGGCCGGCGCGCCGGACAACGTCTCGGTGATCGTCGCGGACGTCGAGGCGCCCTGAGGGCGAAACGGCCCGATCCGTGCTGATCACGACCGACCGGCTGGTGCTGCGCCGCTTCCGCCCCGGCGACGCGGAGACCCTGGCGGCCTACCGGTCGAAGCCTGCGGTGGCGATCTACCAGTCGTGGCGGGCGCCCTACTCGGTGGAGCGCGCCCGCTACGCGATCGAGACGATGGCCGCGGCGGACCCGGAGCAGCCCGGCTGGTTCCAGTACGCGGTCGAGCTCGCGTCCCGGGGTACGCACATCGGCGACGTCGGGGTGAACCTGAACGACAACCTCCGGCAGGCGGAGATCGGCTACACCATCGCACCGGAGCACCAGGGCCACGGATACGCCACCGAGGCCGTCCGCGCCGTGCTCGACCACCTCTTCCGGCGGGGCCTGCACAAGGTCTCCGCGGAGTGCGACGCCCGCAACGTGGCATCGGCCCGGGTGCTGGAGCGCCTGGGCTTCACCCGCGAGGGCCTGCTGCGCGGGCACACCTGGATCAAGGGCGAGTGGACGGACGACCTGATCTACGGCCTGCTGGAGGAGGACTACTTCGGCGCTGCCTCGTAGGCGTCAGGGCTTCGGCGCGCCGATGTTGACCATCCACTCGATGCCGAACCTGTCGCGGCAGGTGCCGAACTCGTCGCCCCACATCTGCTTCTCGAGCGGCGTGCTGACGGACCCGCCGTCGGAGAGCCGCGCCCACCACTCCCGCAGGGTGCCGGCGTCGTCGCCGCTGAGGCTGATGGCGATGTTGTTGCCCGGGGTGTGCTCCATGCCGGGCGGCGAGTCGGCGCCCATCAGCGCGAGCCCCGCCGGGGTCTCGAGCATGCCGTGCATGACCTTGTCGGCAAGCGAGGGATCCGGGGCGCCGAACTCACCGAAGGTGTTGATGACGAGGGTCCCGCCGAAGACGGAGTGGTAGAACTCCATCGCGGCCCGGGCGTCACCGCCGGAGAAGGCGATGTAGGGGTTCAGGCGAATGGTCATGACCGGCTCCTTTGCCGAGATCAGCAGCAAACCACCTATCGCACGATAGACCCTCGCGGAGGGCTGAGCGGCGGTTCGATCAGCCCACCGGCAACGACGGCACCGTGCGGATCCGGGGCGAGTAGGCCGGCTCAGCCCTCGAAGCGGAGCCAGACCGCGCCCAGCGGCGGCACCCGCAGCGAGGCCGACGCCTCGAGCCCGTGCCACGGCACCCGCTCCGCGTGCACCTCGCCGAGATTGCCCACGCCGGACCCGCCGTACAGGGTGCTGTCGGTGTTCACCACCTCGCGCCACACGCCGGTCCGGGGCAGTCCGATGCGGTAACCGTCGTGCGGGATCGCGGCGAAGTTGACCACGCAGGCCATCGTGGCGCCGTCCGGCCCGAAGCGCAGGAACGAGAACGTGTTGTGCTGCGGGTCGTCGCTGGTGATCCAGCGGAAGCCGCTCGGCGTCGTGTCCTGCGACCAGATCGCCGGGGTGCGCCGGTATTCGCGGTTGAGGTCCTGCACCAGCCGGTGGATGCCCCCGCCGCGGGTCTCGTCCGCCAGCAGGTTCCAGTCCAGCCCGCGCTCCTCGCTCCACTCCCTCTCGTCGCCGAGCTCGGCGCCCATGAAGAGGAGCTGCTTGCCGGTGAAGGCCCACATGAAGCCCAGCAGCGCGCGGGTGTTCGCCAGCTTCTGCCACAGGTCGCCGGGCATCTTGCCGGTGAGCGAGCCCTTGCCGTGCACCACCTCGTCGTGGCTGATCGGCAGGATGTAGTTCTCGCTCCAGGCGTACACGGTGGCGAAGGTCATCTGGTGGTGGTGCCACTGGCGGTGGATCGGCTCCTTGCCCATGTAGGTCAGGGTGTCGTTCATCCAGCCCATGTTCCATTTGAAGCCGAAGCCCAGGCCGCCGAGGTGGGTCGGCCGGGTGACGCCCGGCCAGGCCGTCGACTCCTCGGCGATGGTCACCACGCCCGGGCAGTTGCGGTAGACCGTCGCGTTCATCTCCTGCAGGAAGCTGATCGCGTCGAGGTTCTCCCGGCCGCCGTACTGGTTCGGCGTCCACTCACCGTCCTTGCGGGAGTAGTCCAGGTAGAGCATCGACGCGACCGCGTCGACGCGCAGCCCGTCCGCGTGGAACTCCTCGCACCAGTACACGGCGTTGGCGACCAGGAAGTTGCGGACCTCGCGCCGGCCGAAGTCGAAGACGTACGTGCCCCAGTCGGGGTGCTCGCCGCGGCGCGCGTCGCCGTGCTCGTAGAGCGGGGTGCCGTCGAAGCGGGCCAGGGCCCACTCGTCCTTGGGGAAGTGGGCGGGCACCCAGTCGAGGATGACGCCGATGCCGGCCTGGTGCAGCTTGTCGACCAGGTAGCGGAACTCGTCGGGCGAGCCGAACCGCGCCGTCGGCGCGAAGTAGCCGGTGACCTGGTAGCCCCACGAGCCGCCGAACGGGTGCTCCATCACCGGCATGAGCTCGACGTGCGTGAAGCCCGTCTCGACCACGTAGTCGACCAGCTGCTCGGCGAGCTCGGTGTAGCTCAGGCCGGGCCGCCACGAGCCGAGGTGCACCTCGTAGGCGCTCATCGGCTCCTGGTGCCAGTGCTTGTTGGCGCGCTCGGACATCCAGCCGGAGTCCTGCCACTCGTACGACGACTCGTAGACGACGGACGCCGTGCGGGGCGGCACCTCGGTGTGCTGGGCGAGCGGGTCGGCCTTCTCGCGCCAGACGCCGTCCCGGCCGAGGATCTTGAACTTGTACTTGGCGCCGGACGAGGCGCCCGGGATGTAGATCTCCCAGACGCCGCTGCTGCCGAGCGAGCGCATCGGCCAGCCGTCGAACGGGCCCCAGCCGGCGACGTCGCCGATGAGCTGCACGCCGCGGGCGCTGGGCGCCCACACGGCGAAGCCGACGCCGTCGCCCTTGGGCTGCGCGCCCAGCACCTTCCACAGCTTCTCGTGCCGGCCCTCGCCGATCAGGTGCAGGTCGAGCTCGCCGAGGGTCGGCAGGTGCCGGTACGGGTCGTCGCAGACCGTCCCGTCGACGTCCAGCTCGTAGTCGAGCACCGTGCCGGGCAGCTCGACGGCGAAGATGCCGTCGGGGTGCACCTGCACCATCGCCGTGCGCTCGCCGCCGGCGACCACGGACACCTCCTTGGCGCCCTTGCGCATCGTGCGGATGACCGTGTGGCCGCCCGTCGGGTGCGCGCCCAGCACACCGTGCGGGTCGTGCGTGTCGCCGGACATCACCGCGTTCAACGCGCGCTGGTCGCCGGAGAGGGAGGGCGGCGGGGTGGTCTGCCCGATCATCGGTACTCCTTCGAGGTGGTCATCAGCCGACGAGCCGGGAGATCGACCGCAGGGGGATCCGCAGCCATCCGGGACGGTGCCGTGATTCGTACACGGCCTCGTAGACCGCCTTGTCCAGTTCGTACGCGGCGAGCAGCGCACCGTGCTCGCGCGGGTCGTGCCCGGCCGCCGCCGCGTACCCGTCGCAGAAGGAGTCCCGGTTCCGGTCGACCCACTCGCGGGCCCGGGCGCCCAGGTGTTCGTCGCCGTCGGAATCCACCAGCAGCTGGTATGCCGCGTACTCGTAGCTGCGCAGCACGCCGGCGACGTCGCGCAGCGGCGAGTCGGGCAGCCGCCGCTCGTCGAGCGGCTGGCCGGGCTCGCCCTCGAAGTCGATGAGCAGCCACGCCTCGGGCACCCGCAGCACCTGGCCCAGGTGCAGGTCGCCGTGCACCCGCTGCACCGCCACCTGTTCGCCGGTGAGCTTGCGGAACCGCTCCTCGATCGCCGGCACGTAGGGACCCAGCTCGGGCACGGCCGCGGTCGCGGTGGCGAGCCGCGCGATGACGGCGTCCACCGGGAACGGCGACGGGCCCGAGCCGAGCTCGGCCGCGAGGGTTCGGTGCACCGAGGCGACGGCCTCGCCGAGCCGGTAGGACTCGCCCGCGAAGTCGCCGCCTACCTCGTCGGCGGCGAGCTCGGCGTCGGCGAACAGGTCGCGGGCGCTGGCGGTGGCCATCGCCCAGCCCTCGGCGGAGTTCACCGCGTACTCGGTCACCATGCCGAGGGGGCACGGCTCGCCGTCGGAGACGATCTCGAACGAGCCGAGCAGCTTGGCCACGTGCGGATTGCCGGCCCGCCCGAGCACACGGTTGAGCTCGATGTCGGGATTGATGCCGCAGTCGACCCGGCGGAAGACCTTGAGGATGGCCTCCTGCTCGAAGATCACGCTGGTGTTGCTCTGCTCGGCGTCGAAGACCCGCGCCTCGCTCTCCAGCGGGAAGGTGGCGCCGGGCTCCGACTGGCAGACGATGTCGCCGGCGGTGGCGTCGGACGAGATCAGCGACAGCAGGTAGGTGGCGGCGGCCGGGTCGTACAGGCCGTCGTAGCCGGTGCGGTCGCCGTCCGTGCCGATCGTCGCCACGGTGCTGTATTCGGAGATCGGCCCCGAGTCCCAGGCCACCAGGACCTGGTAACGCTCGGAGCTGCCGTCGGTGTAGGAGACGTCGAGCAGGACCAGGTCCAGGTCGTCCCGGAGCGCGGTGGACGAGGCCTGCCTGACGTCCTGCAGGGTCCGGCTGCGGCCCGCGTACCAGCGTTGCTGGGTGAGCCAGTCGGCGTAGGGCAGGGTCATTGCTTCTCCTCGGACCCGCACAGCTGGAACCAGTAGAACCCGTGCCCCGGCAGGGTCAGCAGGTACGGCAGCTGGCCGATGCGCGGGAAGTTCACGTGCCCGGTCAGCTCGACCGGCGTGTAACCGTTCCAGTGCTGCAGGTTCAGCTCGATGGGCTGGGGGAAGCGCGAAAGGTTGTTGACGCAGAGCACCACGTCGTCGCCGTCCTCGCGCAGGAAGGCGAGCACCGACGGGTTGGAGCCGCCGAGCTCGCGGAACGTACCGGTGGCGAAGGCGTCGTGGCGGCGCCGCACCGCCAGCATCGTGCGGGTCCAGTTGAGCAGCGACGTCGAGCTGTCCCGCTGTGCCTCCACGTTGACGGACTGGTAGCCGTAGATCGGGTCCTGGTTGGCGGGCAGGTAGAGCCGCCCCGGGTTGGCGGTGGAGAACCCCGCGTTGCGGTCGGGCGTCCACTGCATCGGGGTGCGCACGCCGTCCCGGTCGCCGAGCCAGATGTTGTCGCCCATGCCGATCTCGTCGCCGTAATACAGCACCGGCGAGCCGGGCAGCGACAGCAGCAGGGCGGTGAACAGCTCGATCTGGTTGCGGTCGTTCTCCAGCAGCGGCGCCAGCCGCCGGCGGATGCCGACGTTGGCCTTCATCCGCGGATCCTTGGCGTACTCGGAGTACATGTAGTCGCGCTCTTCGTCGGTGACCATCTCGAGCGTCAGCTCGTCGTGGTTGCGCAGGAAGATGCCCCACTGTGCCATGTCCGGGATCGGCGGCGTCTGCGCCAGGATCTCGGAGATGGGAAAGCGCGACTCGCGCCGAACCGCCATGAAGATGCGTGGCATCAGCGGGAAGTGGAACGCCATGTGGCACTCGTCGCCGCCGGTGTCGGAGTCGCCGAAGTATTCCACCACGTCGGCCGGCCACTGGTTGGCCTCCGCGAGCAGCACCCGGCCGGGGAACTCGTCGTCGATCACCTTGCGGCAGTGCTTGAGGAACGCGTGCGTCTCGGGCAGGTTCTCGCAGTTGGTGCCCTCGCGCTCGAACAGGTACGGCACCGCGTCCAGGCGGAAGCCGTCGATGCCCAGGTCGAGCCAGAAGCGCAGCACGTCGATCATCGCTTCCTGCACGACGGGGTTGTCGTAGTTGAGGTCCGGCTGGTGCGAGAAGAACCGGTGCCAGTAGAACTGCCGCCGCACCGGGTCGAACGTCCAGTTCGACTCCTCGGTGTCGACGAAGATGACCCGGGCGTCCGAGTACGGCTCGCTGGTGTCGCTCCACACGTAGTAGTCGCCGTACGGGCCGTCGGGGTCGCGGCGCGACTCCTGGAACCAGGCGTGCGAGTCGGAGGTGTGGTTCATGACCAGGTCGGTGATGACCCGGATGCCGCGTTTGTGCGCCGCGTCGAGCAGCGCCACGAAGTCCTCGACCGTGCCGAACTCCGGCAGCACCCGGTAGAAGTCGCGGATGTCGTAGCCGCCGTCGCGCAGCGGCGAGTCGTAGAAGGGCGGCAGCCAGAGGCAGTCGACGCCGAGCCACTGCAGGTAGTCGAGGCGCTCGATCAGCCCGCGCAGGTCGCCCGAGCCGTCCGAGCTCGAGTCGTAGAAGGCCCGGACCAGAACCTCGTAGAAGACGGCACGCTTGAACCAGGTCCGGTCCGCCGGCAGCGTCTGTGCATGGCCGAAGTCGTCGGCGGTGGGATGTTCGACCACACCGTCCTCGACGTGGCTGCCCTCCGTGGGATTGTGCTCGACGCTCACGCCGAGTTCGCTCGTCAGATCCATCAGACGTTCACCTACCCCACCCCGCAGGAACTGAATCGCTTGGTGCCGCTAGCGGCGCGGGCGCACCACGAACACGTGTGCCGGTTCGACATTGGGATCGATCCGGACCGCGTTGTGCTGACCCCACTCGTACGCGGCCCCGGTCAGCTGGTCGGTGACGGTGAACGTCTCGTGCCAGTCCATGCCCAGGGCCGGCATGTCGAGTGTCGTGTTTCCCCATTGCACGTTCGCCGAGTCGAACGAGCAGATCACCAGAACGGTGTTGCCTGTCTCCGGATCGCGTTTCGACCAGCACAACAACGACGGATTGTCGATCTCGTGAAATTCCAGGTTCCGCAGCCAGTGCAGGGCCGGGTTGTCGCGCCGCACGGCGTTCAGCTTGGTGATGTACGGCGCCAGCGTGAGCCCGGAACGCTCGGCGCCGGCCCAGTCCCGCGGTTTCAGTTCGAATTTCTCGTTGTCGATGTATTCTTCGGCGCCGGGCCGGTTGACGTGCTCGAAGAGTTCCAGACCCGAATACATACCCCAGGACGGCGAGAGCATGCTCGCCAGCACCGTGCGGATCTTGAACATCGGCGGGCCGCCGTGCTGCAGCGACTCGTGCAGGATGTCCGGGGTGTTGGGCCAGAAGTTGGGGCGCATCCAGTCGATCGAGGCCTTGAGCTGGCCCAGGTATTCCCGCATCTCCCAGGCCGTGGTGCGCCAGGTGAAGTACGTGTAGGACTGGGTGAATCCGATCTTGCCGAGCCCGTTCATCATGGCCGGCCGGGTGAACGCCTCGGCCAGGAACAGCACGTCGGGGTCGGCCGCCTTGACCTTCGAGATCAGCCACTGCCAGAAGGTCAGCGTCTTGGTGTGCGGGTTGTCGACCCGGAAGATCTTGATGCCGTTCTCCACCCAGTGCAGGACGATCCGCAGGACCTCCTCGCGCAGACCCTTGGGGTCGTTGTCGAAGTTGATCGGGTAGATGTCCTGGTACTTCTTCGGCGGGTTCTCGGCGTAGGCGATCGAGCCGTCGGCGCGGGTGGTGAACCACTCCGGATTCGACGTCACCCACGGATGGTCCGGCGCCGCCTGCAGCGCCAGGTCCATCGCGACCTCCATGCCGTGGTCCCGGGCCACCGCGATGAACGCGCGGAAGTCCGCCAGGTCGCCGAGCTGCGGGTGGATCGCGTCGTGGCCGCCCTCGGCGGAGCCAATCGCCCACGGCGAGCCGACGTCGATGCCCTCGCGGGCGACCAGGGTGTTGTTGCGGCCCTTGCGGTTGATCTTGCCGATCGGGTGGATCGGCGGCAGGTAGAGCACGTCGAAGCCCATCGCCGCGACGGCCGGGATGCGCTTCGCCGCGGTCGCGAAGGTGCCGTGCCGGATCGGCGTGGCGTCGGGGCCGATCTCGGCGCCCTCGGAGCGGGGGAAGAACTCGTACCAGGAGGAGTAGAGGGCGCGCTGCCGGTCGGCCCAGATCGCGTAGGACCGGGTCGTGGTCACCAGGTGGCGCACCGGGTGCTGCCAGAGCAGTCTCTCCAGCTCCAGCGCGGGGGAGACCCGGGAGAACAGCGAGCGGGCGTCGTCGCGCAGCGCCGCGGCCGCGTCGCGGACCCGCTCCTCGTCGGCGGCCGGCACGATCTTGGCGGCGAGGTCCAGCACGTCGGCGCCCTCGGCCAGGTCGTTGGCCAGATCCTCCAGGCCCTGGCCGGCGCCGATCTTCTTGGTGACCGCGCTGCGCCAGGTCAGGTACGGGTCGTCGAACGCCTCGACGGTGAAGGTCCACCGGCCGACCCGGTCCGGCTTGATCACCCCGTGCCACCGGTCCAGGCCGGGCTCGCCGGGGACGAGCCGGGTGAACGGCTCGATCGCGCCGTGCGGGCCCTTCCATACCACGTTCACGCCGAGCGCGTTGTGCCCTTCCCGATAGGACACCGCGGAAACGGGCACGAGCTCGCCGACCACCGCCTTCGCGGGATAGCGGCCACAGGACACCGATGGCGTCACATCTTCGATGGGAAAGCGACCGGTCATGATCTCCACCGTAATCAGAAAGCGCAGGGGCGGGCATGGCGACGGGCGAATAAGGGCAGCCGTCAACCATCGGTTCTCCGGTATGGAGTAACCGCGAACGGCCACGCACCCGGTGGGATAAACCTACCGGAGAGCGCTCAGCGTGGCCCGTCGTGGCGCGCCTTGGCACCGTGGCGAAGGTGGTCAATTCCCCGCCCTGCCGGGCCCGCGCGAGGCGCGTTGCGCGTCGGTTGCCGTGCGTTGCCATCGGGCGAGGCCGCTCAAGCGGGCCCGTTCGGCGCCGAGATGTACTCCAGACACACCCCGAGGTGGGGTGCGCACTAACCCTGGGGGCTCTCATGGCCGGACCTTCCACCGCGCTGTCGCCGGTCATCGCGGCGAGCACGCACTGGCTGGTCCGGGCGTATCCGTCCAGCGGCGCCGACCGCTCCGCCGACACCCTCGCCGAGCTTCAGGCGCGGCAGGCCGTCACGGTCGCCGCCTGGCTGCGCTACCCGACGCCGGTCGACGCCGAACTGGTCGCCATCGCCGGGCCGGGCGGCTCCGCCGTGCTGGACTGGCGGGCCGGCAGCGAGCCCGACGACGATCTGGCCGATGGCGAGGGCTGGCGCACCTGGGTCGACGAGGTCGTGGTCAGCTGGGCCGCCTGCCTGCTCGCCGACCCGCTGCTGGCCGCCCGCGCCGTGGATTCGGTCGCCGCTGCGGTGCCGGCCACCGACACCCGGCCCCGGCCCCGGCCGCGCCGGGCGGGTGACCTGCCGAGCGAGTTCCGCCGGCTGACCGCCCCGGACGCCCGTGACCTGGAGGCCGCCGCGCTGCTGCGCCACCCGGACCTGCTCGAGGGCGTGTCAGACCTGCACCGCGAGGATCTCCTCTACCTGCTCTGCTGACGCCCCGCCCCGCCCCGCCCCGCGGGGTCAGGCCAGGCGGGCGGGGAAGCCGCCGGTCGCGATCGGGCCCCAGCGCTCGATCGTCACGCGGATCAGGGATTTGCCCTGGTCGCGCATCGCCCGGCGGTACTCGTCCCAGTCCGGGTGCTCGCCCGAGATCACCCGGAAGTACTCGACCAGCGGCTCGACCGACTCCGGCAGGTCGAGCACCTCGGCGACGCCGTCGACCTGGACCCACGGCCCGCCGAAGGAGTCGGAGAGCACGCAGACGCTGACCCGCGGGTCGCGGCGGATGTTCGCCGCCTTGGCCCGCTCCGGGTAGGTCGAGATGACGATGCGACCGTCGGCGTCCACGCCGCAGGTGTTCGGCGACGCCTGCGGGCGGCCGTCCCGGCGGGTGGTCATCAGGATCGCCTGGTGCCGGGGCCTGAGGAACTCGAGCAGTTCCTCGCGGCCGACCTCGGTGTTGGTCGCGACGCTGCGGGCCATGGCGCGCTCAGCTCCGCGCCGCGGCGTCGACCGCGATGGCGCCCGGGCGGCCGTGCGCCTGCTCGGCCGTGACGGCCGCGCCGATGATGCCGGCGTTGTTGAGCAGGGCGGCGGGCACGATCGGGGTGCGGATCTCGATCAGCGGCAGCCAGCGGTCCGACTTCTTGCTGACCCCGCCGCCGACGATGAACAGCCGCGGCGACAGCAGCATCTCCACGTGCCGCAGGTAGTCCTGCACCCGGCCGGCCCACTTCTCCCAGCTCAGCTCCTCCAGCTCGCGGGCGCGGTCGGAGGCGCGCAGCTCGGCGTCGCCGCCGTCCAGCTCGAGGTGGCCGAGCTCGGTGTTGGGGATCAGGACGCCGTCCTGGAACAGGGCGCTGCCGATGCCGGTGCCGAAGGTCAGCATCATCGTCAGGCCGCGCTGATCGCGCCCGGCGCCGAAGGCGACCTCGGCGGCGCCCGCGGCGTCGGCGTCGTTGAGCACCGAGACGGGCTTGCCGAGCCGCTCGCTGAACAGCTGCGCGGCCGGCGCGTCGATCCATGACTTGTCAACGTTCGCGGCGGTGCGGGTGACCCCGTCGACGACGACGCCCGGGAACGTGACGCCGACCCGGTCGAAGCCGTCGAACTGCGCCGCCACCTCGGCGACCGCGTCGACGACCGCGCCGACGTCGGACGGCTGAGGCGTCGGTACCCGGTGCCGCTCCGCGAGCAGCTCCCCGCGCACGGTGTCGACCGGCGCACCCTTCACGCCGGAACCGCCGATGTCGATGCCCAGAATGGCCATGCCAGTACTCCGTCTCCGGTGCGCTTCCGATGTATGTACCCACACACACCCGGAACCGAATCGTGCCATCCCCGTCGATCTGGCCATGCCATCGGCCTCGGTTAGGGGTACAAGCGCGAGCGGCAACCTCTAACGGACGGCAGCGCGATGACCGCTTTAGCCGGGAATTTCGGAAACTGCCCCCGGCCCGGCCGTGTCCTCCGGAAGAGTTCAACACGACGGCGGGCGCGCGGTCACGGAATGTCACTCATACTTTCGGCTAGTCAAGCCTCGGCCGCTCGGCTAGCGTGAAGTGCAGTGAACGGTCGCCGCGTGCGGGCACGGCTCTCTGCCCGCCTGATGGAGGACCACCTCAGATGACCGCCACCTTTGTTTCATCGACCACGGTGAGTGAAGCCTCCGCACAGGAGAGCGCCGCCGAACTACTCAACCTGCTGGCCGCGACCCCGCCCGGGGAACGTCGGCGCGCCGCGCTGCGGGCCACGGCGATCGAGGCCTGGCTGCCGCTCGCCCGCCACCTCGCCCACCGCTACTCCGGCCGCGGCGAACCCACCGACGACCTCATCCAGACCGCCACCGT
>NZ_JBEZXZ010000132.1:0-25128 GCF_040638275.1 Actinoplanes sp. NPDC026623
GTGGTGCCGAGCGCCGCGGCGGCGGCGGCCAGCTCGGCCGCGGCGGCGGCGTGCTCCTCGGCGTGCTCACGCCACTTCTCGGCCTCCTGGCGATGGGCCTCGGCGCGGTCGGCGGCGGTCTTGGCATTGTGGGTGGCGATGGTGGCGTCGACCGCGTGCGCGGCCGTCGTCGAGGCTCCGACCGCGGCGACCGCGGCCTGGTGCATCCCCTCGACGATGCGGGACCACTCGGCGCCGTAGTCCAGGCCGGCCTCGATCAGCACGTCGGACTCGGAGATGGCGGCGACGGAGGCGATCCGGGCTCGTTCGGCGGCCTGCTGTGCGAGCGCGAGCTGGGCCGTGACCTCGGTCTTGGCCGCAGACAGCTGGGCGGTCATCTCGGCGTCGGTGCCGGCGCCGGCCAGGATCCGCTGCGCGGACCTCGCGGCGTTGGCGGCGCCGGCCATGGCGTTCGACGCACGCTGCAATTCGTGTACGGCGTTGCCGTGCGCCACCAGCATGCGGCGGCGCGCGTCGGATGCGCGGGCCGCCCGCTGGGCCAGGTCGGAAAGGTCCTGGGCGGCCTTGTTGCGAGCCTCCAGATCGGCCAGGTACTGCTCGCGGGCGGCCGCGTCGGCGCGGGCCGCGGTCAGGTATCCGCCGTTCCAGAAGGCGGCCACCGCGGCGTCGTCACCGGCCGAGGCAGCCGTCGCTGCTCGTTTCATCTCCGAGCCGTCGGCGGCGGTCGCGGCCAGGGCGGTCAGCCGATCGCGGAGCAGTTTCCTGCGATCGCGCTCGGCCGTGGCGGCCTGCTCGTCGCGGGTGCGGGCGATGCCGGCGCCGTAGGCCAGGAACGACTCGCGGTCGGCGTCGGTGCCGCGCAGCACCCGGGTCACCTCAGCGTTGAAGTAACCGCCGGGCGTGCCGGTGCCGGCCATCGCCTGGATCGTCGCCAGATTCTGCTGGGCGGTCAGCGTGCGGCGGTCCTCGATCTGCTGGGTCAGCTGCCCATGCGTCACGAACAGGAACGTCTCGATCGCGCCGGGCGCGGTGGAGGCCAGGGCAGCAGCCGCCGCCTCCCGGAGCTCGGGCTCCTCGCCCAGCTCGGCGATGTTGACGACCAGGTCACGCAGGACGGGGTTGGACGGGAAGGTGACGCCGGTCTGCCCGTCCCACTCGCTGGTCTCCAGCGGCGGAACCGGGATGGGCGTGCCCTCGGCGGCCGCCCTGACCGGCAGGGCGGCGTGGGCCGGTGGGGCCGGCGCGACGAGCAGGCCGGTTGCCAGCAGCAGGGCGGCGAGCAGGTGTCTCATGCCGCGCTCCCGGACATCCGCAGCTCACCGGCGAGCGCGTCGGCGAACAACCCCGACCAGTACGAGGCCTCCTCGGCCGCCAGCTCCACCGCTGAGGCCCAGCCCTCGGCGGTGGACCCGGCACTGCCCGGGATGGACTGCCAGTTGAGGCCGGTGGCGCCGTTGGCCGCGGCCACCACCTGCTGCCAGTTCGCGGCCTGACCGCGCGCGACCTGCTCGGCGTCGGCCCACAGGACCCGGGGCGTGCCGGTTCTGGTGGCGACGTCGGCCCAGGCCGAGGCCGCGGCCGCGCGGGCCTGCTCGGCCGCCTCGCCGGCGGCGGCGAGCGCGGCCTCCTCGGCGGCCCTGGCGGTGGCTACCAGGCTCTCGATGCCGGCCCGCCAGCGAGCGTCCTCGTCCGAGGTGCGCCGGCGGAACGCGGCGATGTCGAGCTCGCCGGCGTTGGCCCAGCCGTACGCGAAGAACTCGACCAGGTCGTCGTCGGTGGCCGCGGGTCGCAGGGCGAAGGTCGCGGCCGCGCGCACCTGCTCGCCCGGGTCGTTGTCACGCAGCAGGGCCACGAAGTCGCGGTCGAACTGCTCCAGGGCCGCGGCCTGCGCGCCGGTGGCTTCCCGTGCGGCCCGGTCGCGGGCCTTGGCCGCCTCGTATCCGGTGCGGGCGAAGGCCTCCCGGTCGGCCGCGTACCGGCTGTTGAGCGCGAACTGCGCGGCCGCGTGCACCTCGGGTGCGAACTCGACAGTGTGGGTGGCCAGCACCCGCTGGCAGACGTCGATGTTGCGGGAGTCGTTCAGCGCGGCGCGGGCCAGGGCGAATCTGTATCCGGAGTCCCAGAAACGGGTGATCGCTGTGTCCACGTCGGAGCTGACCAGGGCGCCCCAGGCGGCGGCGCGCACCGAGGACCGCGGGTCGAAGGAGGCCACCGCCCGGGTCAGTGACCAGGCGGCCGAGTGTGGTTCGGCCGCGACGGCGGCTCGCGGGGCGATGTAGGTCGCGCACAACAGGACCACGGCAACGGCGAAAGGAATACGCGCTCTCCCATTCATCGGGCCAGCCAACCATCGTCACCGATCGTTTTTCGGAAACTGGCCGGAAGCGGCCACGGATCGGAAACGGGAATGGATCGAAAATGTATCGGCGCCGCTATAACCGTTCTTGCCGACTCCGGGAGGAATAATGAGATCGTCGGGAAAGATATTGGCGGGTGTCGCCGCCGTGCTGACCCTGTC
This sequence comes from Actinoplanes sp. NPDC026623, assembly GCF_040638275.1. NCBI lineage: Bacteria > Bacillati > Actinomycetota > Actinomycetes > Micromonosporales > Micromonosporaceae > Actinoplanes > Actinoplanes sp. NPDC026623. Next base: position 2,519 of record NZ_JBEZXZ010000132.1, read on the forward strand.
AGGCCTGATCGCCATGGCCCCGGCCGCGTCCGCGGCCCCGGCTCACCAGCTGGCCGCGGCGGCCACCCTGGAGTCCTCGATCGAGGCCCGGGTCCGCGCCGCCGCCGTCGTCGGCGTGGTCGCGCCGGACAGCTGGCTGGTGCTCGGTGAGCGTGACTTCGTCTTCGAGATCTGGAAGAACGCCGCCGACCCGTCCGAGGTGCGCGCGGCCGCCGAACTGGCCCTGACCAGTTGCACCGCGACGCTCTACGTGCCCTGCACGGTCTACATCGAGTCGGGCATCCACGCCGCCCGGGAACGCGATGTCGCCCAGCAGGTACGCGACGCCACCGCCGCCCGGGAGGCGCGCGAGATGAAACAACGGGCGCTGATGGCGCTCGAGATCCCGGTGACGCCCGAGCTGCTGCTCCTGCCCGACCGCGACTTCGTGTACGCGATCTACCAGCACGCCACCGGCGACCGGGTGCGCACGGCGGCACTCGCCGCCTTCGGCGGCACCGCCCAGCAGCAGCGCGACTTCATCACCACCGGCGTCCTGACCGCCCGCGAGCAGGACCGGCTGGCCGAGATCGAGGCCGATCAGGCGGCTACCGAGGGCGAGCGGCTGGCCCTGATCGAGCGGGAGGCCCGTCGGCAGGCGGCGCTGGTGCTCGGCGTGGTGCCGACCGAGGCGATGATCCAAATGACCGACGAGAACTTCGTGCGCTGGGTCTGGACCACCGCCGCCGACACCACCCAGGTCTACGTCGCGGCGATGGCCGCCCTGCGCAGCGCCGACCCGGCCGCGTGGCGGGCGTTCATCCACGACGGTATCCACGCGGCCGACCACCGTGACCTGGAGGCCGAGCTGGCCCGGATCGCCGCCCAGAACCGGCAGCGCGTCAGCGCCATCGAGGCCGCGGCCGAGGCGGCCGGAAAGACCAACCTGGCGCGGACCGCCCGCACCGCGCTGGCCGGCTCGGACGCCGACGTCGACTACTTCCTCTACGTGGGCCAGTACCAGGTCTCCGACAACGAGTGCGGCAACCCGGCCCTGGCCACCGACGCCTCCGGTTGGGGCTCACTGAGCAGCAGCATGACCGGCGCCCGGCAGGCGACCACCGATCAGGCCACGCCCGGCTGGGAGTTCGCGCTGACCGGCGGCGCCGCGGTCACGGCCGGCATCTACCTGCCGCAGCAGCGGGTGCTGCCCGGCGCGATCTGGGACTTCGGCGTCGATGTGCGTACACCCGGCGACCCGGCCCGGGCTCGGATGGAGATCGACTGGTACTCGGCCGACGGCTCCTACGCCGGCCACGGCAACAACGGCTACCTGCCGGTGGACGGCACCACGGCGTACACCCGGATCTCCGGCCGCTTCACCGCCCCGGCCGGCGCGGCACGGGCCAACGTCCTGGTCCGGGCCACCGACCTGGTCGCGGGCAGCGGATTCCGCACCACCGCGTGCGCCTACAAGCCGAACCCGGCGCCCGACGTGAAGGCGACCGCGGTGGCCGGCAACGGCATCGGCGTGATCAATTGGACGACCACCCGCACCGACATCGTCGGCTGGAACGTGGGCCGCGACGGCACCGACACCAGGGGGAGCGGTCCCTGGGCGACGGACGCGGCGGCGGGCGTGCGCACGTGGCAGTTCAACCTGCTGACCAACGAGACCGCGTACTCGATGATCTTGATACCCCGGACGTCGACCGGAACACTCACCCCGGTCAGCGTGCGCGTCGTGCCGAGCCTGAACCCGCCACCGGCCGAGGGCGGCACCGGCAACGGAGTGGAGGCGGCGGTGCGCTTCAGCTGGGGCACGCCGATCGCGCAGTTCAGCGACGAGTTCGACTACACCGGACGCCCCGACCCGGCCAAGTGGAGCGACGCCGACGAGTGCTGGGACAACCCGCACGCTGACGGCGGTCAGCGCTGTGCGAGCGCCACCAAGGTCGAGGGCGGCCGGCTGCTGATGGCCGGCGCCGCCAACGGCACCACCGGTTGGCTGCAGAACGACTGGAAGACCAGGTACGGCCGGTGGGAGGCGCGGGTACGCTCGCGCAACACGGCGTCGAGCAACGGCCGCACCTACCACCCGCTGCTCATCGTCTGGCCCGATCACGACGCGTGGCCCGAGGAGGGCGAATACGACTTCCTGGAGAACAGTGAGCCGGGCGCGACCTGCGCGGTGGCGTTCCTGCACTACCCGTCGCTCAACGACGATTCGCCGCAGGAGAAGGCCAAGGAGACCAATTGCGGCGCGGCGCTCAGCGAATGGCACAACGTCGCCTTCGAATGGACGCCCAACTACATCCGCGGCCTGATCGACGGCGTCGAGTGGTTCCGCTATTCGGGCGGAGCCAACAGCACCCGCCGCGCCATGCAGACGATGGCCTCCGGCCACCTGACCATCCAGCTCGACAATTTCGACGGCGTCAACATGACCCCGGCCACCTACGAGGCCGACTGGGTGCGCGTCTATGCGGCCTGAAGTACCGATGATTCTGACGCTCCTGCTCGCCGCCGGCTGCGCCGGGAAGCCGCGGGCGGTGAGCCCGCCGCCCGCCTCTTCTCCGGCGGCTTCCTCAACGCCGTCTCCCTCGTCGCCGGCGCCCGATGACGCCGGCCTGCGGGCCTGCCGCGACATCAAGAAGATCGTCGACGACGGCAACAAGGTGACGATCAGGCGGTTGGCCGAGGTGGGCGACGAGGGCGCGGGGTCGATCGACAGCCACGTCGCGCGGGCGGCCCGGCTGCTCTCCGACTTCGCCTCGGTGGCCGCTCTCCAGATCCAGGCCGGCGCCGACCCGGCCGAGAAGGCCGAGTCACTGCGCGCTGCGATCAGGGACCTCGTCGAAGCGTGCGAGGCCTCCTCCTATATCTGAGTGACACGGTTGCGGGGTGGAGGCCGCGCGGGGTAGCCCGGTCGGGGTGGTGCCGGCGGCGAGTCCGGCGAACATGGCGGTCGAGGGGCGGCTGGCTTCGAGGCGCTGTATCGCCGGCACCGTGATCGACCCGGGCACCCGGCTCAGCCGGATGTCCCGGGTCGATCGTCGCCGTCAGGCGTCGGGGAAGGTCGCGAGGAAGCGGGCCGTCACATCGGTGGTGAACTGATCGGGCAGGGCCGCGTACTCCGCGGGGGTGAGGAGGTGCTTCCTGGCCGCCGTGATGGAGTAGATGGCGGTGCTGGACACGTCCCGCAGCAGCGTGCCGTCCGTGGGCCGGCTGCCGAGCAGACCCAGCAGGCCCGCCGGCACGTTGATCGCGGCCGGGACGCCGAGCTGGGCGTACTCGGCGGCGTTGAGGAGGAACTTGGCGCCGTTGACGACCTGGTAGACGGCGGTCGTCGCCGGGTCACGCAGGAACAGCGAGCCGGCCGGCCGGGTGCCGGTGACCGCGGCGGCGAAGCCGTGCGGGACGTTGACCGCGGCCGGGTTGCCGAGCGCGGCGTACTCGGCCGGGGTCAGGTGGTACTTGGCCCCGCCGACGATCTGGTAGATCGCGGTGTCGCTGAGGTCGCGCAGGAACGAGTTGTCGGCGGGCACGACGCCGAGCCGGTCGATGAAGCCGACCGGCACGTTGACCGCGGCCGGGCTGCCGAGCTGGGCGTACTCGGCCGGGTTGAGGAGGTACTTGGCGCCGTTGATGGCCTGGTAGATGGCGCCGCTGTCCGGGCTGCGCAGGTAGCCGGAGGACGGCAGGGTCGCGGTGATCGACAGGATCAGCCCGTGCGGCACGTTGGTCGACGGCGCGCTGTCCAGGGCGCTGTACTCCGACGGTGACAGGTGGTACTTGGCGCCGCCGACGATCTGGTAGATGGCGCCGTCGGTGATGTCCCGGATGAAGCTGCCGTCGCGGGGCACGGTCGCGGTGCGGTCGATGAAGCCGGCCGGCACGTTGATGGCGGCCGGGTAGCCCATGTTGCTGTACTCGGCCGGGGACAGGTGGTAGCGGGCGCCGCCCACGATCTGGTAGATCGCCGTGGTGCCGGGGTCGCGCATGAAGACCGAGTCGACCGGCACGGAGGCGGTCACCAGGGCGATGAAGCCGGCCGGGACGTTGGTCGCCGCGGGGCTGCCCAGGCCGGCGTACTCGGAGGGGTTGAGGTGATACTTGGCGCCGCTGACGACCTGGTAGATCGCCGTGCTGGCGGGGTCGCGCAGGAACGTGTTGTCGGCCGGGACGGCGCCGAGCCCGGCGACGAGCCGGGCGGGCACGTTGCGGGCGTACGGGGCGCCCATCGCCGCGTACTCGGCGGGGCTCAGGTGGTACTTGGCGCTGCCGGCGATGACGTAGATGGCGCCGTCGCCGGCGGTCCGCACGTACGTGCCGTTCGCGATGATGCCGGGCATGCTCGCGAACGTGCCGGCGGGCACCGCGGTGGAGGGCGGGGACCCGAGCTCGGCGTACTCGGCGGGGGTCAGGTGGAACGGTGCGCCGCCGACCACGAGGCTGATCGCGCCGTTCGGCTCGCGCAGCACCGAGTTGTCCGGGCTGCCGGGCGGCGGCCCGTCGTCGGTGATGTTGTTGTACCGGATCGGGATGTACGTGGTCAGCTCGCTCCAGCCGTCCCTGCCGATCTTGCCGGCGTTGTTGGCGGCGTTCGGATTCTGTACCGTCTCGCCGGGGTTGTTGAACGAGTACACGTAGGCGCCGTCCTCGTGCCGGTTCTCGTTGACCCAGCGGGCGAAGAGCTCGATGTGCCCGACGCGCAGCACGGCGTCGCCGGCCTTCAGGTCGTGCAGGCTGGGCAACTGGTGCTTGCCGGGCCAGCTCAGGAAGGTCCTGGTGCTGCGCGAGTCGGGCAGGTGCCAGGCCATCGAGACCAGGCCGGAGCAGTCCCGCCGGTAGGTCTTGCCCTGTGGGTCGGGCATCCAGGTGCCGGTCTGGGTGTAGGTGAAGCCGCGGTCCACCCAGTACTGCGAACGCTGCAACGTCTCCGAGCGGGTGATCGACCCGCCGATGCCGGACGCCGCCGCGGCGGCCCCGGCGCCGAGGACGGCCGCCACGGTCCCGCCGGCGGCACCCACCACCAGGGCGGCGGAGAGTGCGGTGCCGGCCGTGAACGCACCGTGTAACCTGCCGATTCTCATGAATTCCCCTCACCGATGTAAACGGGAAGCTCCACTATGGAGGCCGCTGCAAACGTCGGGCTCCATAGTGGGCAGGGCATCGATGCGTGTCAACAGTGGATTCCAACCTCGTCGTAGAATGTAATCTCGCATTGACACGGGCAGGGAGGATTCGTACGGTGACTGGCGAAAAGCACGCGCGCCGCACCTTCGCCGATCGGCTGGACGAGCTGTTCCGGACGGTCGTCTCCGGCGAGGGGCGGCCGTACAGCACGCGGGCCGCGGCCGCCGCGCTGGCGGAACTGGGCTGCCCGGTCTCCCACACGCACGTCGGCAAGCTGCGCCGCGGCGAGGCCGACCCCCGGCGCTCCGAGATGCAGGCGTTCGCCACCCTGTTCGGCGTCAGCCTGGCCTACTTCACCCAGGACGACGGCGACGACGGCGAGGCCGACCGCCGGCTCGCCCGCGCCCTCGGCGATCCGGCGATCCAGGCCGTCGCGATGCGGATGGGCGAGGCCGAGATGTCCGCCGCCGGGAAGGCGGCGGTCGCCGCCATGGTCGAGCAGGTGGTGCTGCTGGAGCAGGCGGCGCGCCGGCGGCACCAGCCGCCCGGCGACTGAGCGGCCGGAAACGCCGCCGCCTGCGCGTATCTACGGGGGACGGTCGGCTACGGTGACGCGGTGAGGCAGGGCCGGTGATGCGAGTGCCAAGGCGGATCCCGTGGCCGGCGATCGGGCGCCGGCGCCGGACGGGCGACTTCCCCGAACTGGTCGAGCAGGCCCGCGGCGGCCTGCACACGCTGGGACTGCGCGGCCGGTTCACCGCCGACCGGCTGCACGAGGCGCTACAGGCGTACCGGGGCCGTCCGGTGCGGGTGATCGCCCAGCCCCTGCCCGCGGGCGGCCCGCACGGGCTGTGGGTCGCCGGCCGCGACGCGGACTATGTCTTCTTCCCGGCGACCGCCTCGCCGGTGCGGCGACACGTGATCGTCGGGCACGAGTACGGCCACATGCTGTTCGACGACGTCGCCGACCCGGCCCTCACCCCGGACGATCCGGCGCGCATGGACCCGGCGGCCCTGGCCGCCGCCGCGCACCGGGCCCGCAGCTCCTACGAGGAACTGCCCGAGCGCCGGGCGGAGATCTTCGGAACCCTCGTCGCCCAGCGCATCACCGACTGGTCCTGGCCACCGGCGCGGGCCACCGACGGCGACGACGCGGCGCTGCAACGGCTGACCGGGCTGCTGGAGAGCACGGACGAGAGTGGATGACCTCCTGCTCGCCGCCGCCGTCCCGACGGCCCTGATCAGCCTCGGCCTGGCCGCCGGCAAGCTGTGGGATCTCGTGCACCATCGCCAGGACCGGCTGCGCCGGCTGCTGGGGGTGACGCTGGCCATGGGCGCGTTCGCGGTGTCGCTGCAACCGGTCAGCGCCCGCGTGGATCAGCTGGTCGGCCTGCTCGACGTCTGCCGGCTGGTCGGCAACGTGCTTGCCGTTGCCATCGTCGCCACCGGGCACGCCTTCCTGCTGCACACCCTGCACCCCGGCCCGGCGACCCGCCGCCGGGTCCGCACCCAGTACCTGATCATGGCGGCGTGCGCGGCGGCGCTGATCGGCTCGTACGCGCTGGCGCCGTCGCCGTACCGGATCGACGACCCGTTCGTGCGCGGCGGGGAGTACTACGCCTCGGTGCATCCGCCGCCCGTGCCGTACCTGGTCGTCTACCTGGGCTACATGCTGTGGCTGCTGCCCCAGGTGGGCCGGCTGTGCGCCCGGTACGTCCGGGTGGCCCGCCGCCACACCGTGCGGCTCGCCCTGCGGATGATCGCCGCCGGCTGCTTCCTCAACTTCGCCAACGTCGGCCTCAAGCTCACCAACCTGGCGGTACGCGACCAGCCGGCGGTCTCGTCGACGCTCTACCGGCTCACCTTCCTCATGTACGCGGTCGCCGTCCTGGCGATGGTGGTGGGCGTGATGATCCTGGCCTGGGGCCGGTGGCTACGGCTGGACGAGCTCGCCGAGCACGTGCAGGCCTGGCGGGCATGCCGCCGGCTCCGGCCGCTGTGGGCGCTGGTGGCCGAGGCGGCGCCGCGGGTCACCCTCGGCGAGTGGCCGGCGTCGCGGGGCCGGCCACTCGTCCTGTCGGGCGCGCGGATGCGGCTGATCAGGATGACCACGGAGATCCTCGACGGGTACGCGGAGCTGTGCCCGTGCACGAACCGAGGGGTCGCCGTCGAGGCGCGCGCGGCGGCCGGCCGGCGCGGCCTCACCGGGGAACGCCTGGAGGCGGCCGTGGAGGCCCGGGTCGTGACCGAGGCGGTGGCGGCGGCCCGGTCCGGCGCGCCCGGCGTGGTCCGGGCGGAGATCGTCGACCTGCCGTCGGCCAGGGCTGCGGCCGCCGGTGACGCCGGCACCGAGGTCGCCTGGCTGATCGCGGTCGCCGCGCACCTGCCCGAGCACTGAAGGAGGTCGTACCTGCGCCGCCGTGGATTGCGGGCCGCACCGCAAAGGTGCGACCCGCAACAGATCGAGTGATCTCAGATCAGCGGAGGCGGACCGTCCGCTCGTCGTGCCGGCGTGCGGCCGTCACGGCGTCCACGGGGAGGTGAGCACCCAGCTCACGTCGTCGGTCCAGGCGTTGGCCGAGTCGAAGGTGTTCGAGCCGCCGTTGCTGGCGATGTACACGTTGTTGCTGTAGTGCCGGATGAAGCGGTCCGGAAAGTTCACCGAGGCGAACGAATTTCCCTGACCGTTACGGCCGGCCTGCGGGCAGAAGGTCGCGTCCTGGGCGAACAGCGACGTGCCGTCGTTCGCGGCCAGGCGTAGCTGATAGTTCTGGTGGCGCAGGTAGCTGCCGGAGGTGTTGCGCGACTCGAGCGACACGCACGAGCCGTTCGAAAGGCCGGCCCGGACGATCCAGCTGGCGTTGGCCTTGTCCGTCGCGGAACTGGACGAGCTCACCACCTGGGTGCTCACCGTGCTGCCGGAGTGCGCGATGTAGCGGGTGGTGCAGCACGCGGTGGTCGCCCGCAGCGAGACGGTCGAGCCGGGCGTCACCACCGGACCGCCGCCCGATCCCGACGTCGAATAGCCCGCGGCGTTGATGTTGGCCTGTACGGAGTTTTCGGTGGCGTCCGACGGGTAGCCGGAGGTCATGACACCCTCGTAGAAGGTGCCGGCCGAGCCGTGGCTGTTGTCGCCGCCGATGCCGAGAATGATGGCGCCTTCCTTCTTCATGGGGTTGTAGCCGGACACGTTGGGCCGGGCGCCGTTGTAGAAGGTGGACAGTCCGCCGGATTGGGCGTTGCCGCCGCGGATGGCCCAGTGGTTCGGTTCGCCCTTGACGACGGCGGTCAGGAACCGATGGCTGATGGTGGGGTCGTTGGCGTTGTATCCGGCGTTGACTCCGGAGAACAGGCCGTTCTCGAGGTCGGCCATGATCCACGGGCCGTTGCCGGTGCCGTATCCCCAGACCTTGATGTTGCCGAAGTAGATGGCTTCCATCGTGCCGTTGCCGTTGTCGCGGCTGTTCCTTTCGGCATTGCCGTAGTCGAAGCAGCAGCCACCGTTGTAGTGGGTGCCGTCGAAGATGGCGTACATCCCCTCGGGCTGGTCGCCGGTGGCGATGCCGTTGGTGTTGTTGTTGCGGTAGCCGGTGCCGGCCGCGACGTAGACGCCGTACGCCTTCTGCCCGCCGACGGTGATCGGTGCCGCCTTGGCGTCGGCCAGGTTGTCGTAGCCGCCCGCGGCCGGGCCCTGGAATCCTCCGGGCGGGGCCTGGGTCAGGTTGTTGTGGCGGCTGGTCTGGTCGTAGATGATCGTGATCAGGCAGCTGGTGTTGGCGCAGAAGGTGTCCTGCGTGGCGGCGTTGGCGGTGCCGCCGGCGGCGAGCACGCCGATGTCCCGGGTGGCGTTGTCCGATGCGCGACGGACCTGGTAGAGCGACCCGCCGTAGGAGCCGAACAGCGCGCGGGTGGTGCTGTGCGCGGCGACGCACGGCGTGCCGCCGGACGCGTAGATGTCACACGGTCCGGTCCCGGCCGCCTGCGAGGTGCCGGGCGTGCCCAGCAGGCCGGCGACGAGGGTTCCGGCGGCGACGACGGCCAGCAGGGTCTTCCGCAGACGCGTTGGTGGTGCCATCTTGCTTCCTTTCCGTTGCCTGGGGATTGTGGCTAGCCGGGCTGTTCCGGGCGTGATTCTTCCGCGCGACACACAAGGAAGTGGCGCGCAGAGAGGTACCCAAGAATGTCCCTTGGCGCAGGGGAATGCCTGGCAGCAAAAGGGGCGGCGTCCCGTCGGCGGTAAACCTCCCCTCGAACGTCGAGGCCAACCGTGGCGCGCTTGTGAACGTTAACATGAAGCACACATCGAGGAAATGCTCTGCGCCTCTTCAGCTGATTCGGACGGCTGTCTTGCGCAGGGCAAGGCAGGTTGGCGCCTCGATGCCGCTGCTTGCGTACTGCGGCGATTGCTTGACGTTGAAACCTGTTATGTCACTCGGCCTCGCCGGCCACCTGCCGGCACGGCCGTTCTGAGATCGTGGATCATGGGATGAGGCCGAGGATGGTGAATGTGGCTTGGCGCGCGAGAGTCGGGCCCACCTCGCCGCATGTTTGGGTCCCACGCGTCGACTCGTGGTTTCTGTGGTCGTGAGTTCGCGGCTCTGGCGCACTCTTCGTGAAGGGACGCTGGGATCTTGGGTGACGGCCAGCGATGATCCGTTTACCTCGCATACTCAGGTATGTGATCGATGATGTTGCTGCCGTCCGGGAGGTTCGGCGATTCGCTGACGCCCTGCGTGAGATTCGGGGACGCCTGTTCCGAGACTTGGCGCCGATCGCGGACGTGGCGGCCCTTCTCTCTGCGGTTCGGTCGGCTCGGAAGTTGCCTCTGGAAGGGTGACCAGTAGCGGCATTCAGTATGTCGTTCACGGTGCAGGTTGCCGGATGACTGCTGATGACGGGCGGGAAGTCGATGTCGATGTCGTTGTCGATCCGGCGACGGGCGACGAGGTGGAGGCGTTCGACGCCTGGCGGGTTCGATGGTTCCTCGACGAAGCGGCGGATGGCGGGCTGGAGATCGCGGACGTGACTGCGGCGTGCCGCCATCTGGCCGAGGTCGGTGCGCTTCGCGAAGTGGTCCCCGAGCGGTGGTTCGCGCTCGTGCAGGATTGAGATGCTTCGGCTTTGGTCATCGAGGTGCGAGCAGGACCCTCTTGCGCAACAGATCGAAGCCGGCCCGACCGTACATCTGTCGTTTGATCATCTTGATGCGTTGACGTTGCCCTCGACCGGTCCGGAACTGAACGGCAAGGGCTTCAGAAATCTCTGTCGTGCACTGCTAGCGGCTCCCTATGGTCCTCGAATGAGGATCACGCTGCGAGCTCTGACAGACGAAGACATTGAGGCGCACAACGCCGGTGAGGACGAGCACACCGTTCGCTGGCTGAACGGCGCCCCCGGCACCGCCGAGACGACGGCCGCCCACTTCGACAGCCTGGCCGACAACGCTCGCGCGGAGCGCGGCAAGCGAGGCTTCGGCGTGTGCCTCGATGACCACCTCGCCGGATACGTCGACTGCGACCCGGATGTCACGGACGGCCTGGAACCCGGCGACGTCAACATCAGCTACGCCGTCCACCCGTGGGCACGCGGGCACGGAGTCGCGGGTGAAGCCGTACGTCTCATCCTCGAGTACATGCGCGAGAACCGAATCGGAACACGTGCCGTCGTCCGAGTCGATCCCGACAACGTCGCATCCGTCTGCGTCGCCGAGAAGAGCGGCTTCATCTACGTCCACGACTTCACGTCCGGCACGGACAGACACCCCGATGGAACGCGTCAACCTGTCTCTGGCTTAGGTCGACCGCCCGGGATCACCGGCGCCGAATACTCTGCTGCCCGGCAGGCCAGGCCAGGCAGAACGTCGGTCAGGACAGGGCGAGCTGGTCTTTCGGGCTGCGCCGTCGGGCGGGATGCGCTCGAATGAGCCCGCAGGCAGCGCGACGCGGCGGTCGCACGCCGTGCAGGGGCAGCGCCACCGGAAGGGCGGACCCACGGTCCGCCGCACCGCGCCGAGCGCCACAGATCGCTGCCGACCTCGCAGCGGCGCTGCGATGAGTCGGGGGCGTTGGCGATGCCCTCTCATCGGCTGGAAACCCGCGTCGACGTTGGGTCCAACGTCGCAATCGGCGTCTACGCAGGGTGACAAGGCGGCCCTGTATTAATCTCGGCCGCTTACTCCCGATGGTCAACAAGCGGCGCTTGCTCTGACGAACATCCGCGGGGACCGGCAGCGCGAGTGGCGCCGAAAATGGGTTCTGTCCCGGGAAGCGTGAAGCGCTGTAGTGACACCCTCGCCCCAACTCGACCGCGTCATACCTGACCTGCGGGAGTGCTCCGAGCGCAGCCCGGGGCAAGGAGATCAATCACGCTTGACGGGACAGAACCGAGTTTGGGCACCACATGTCGCTGAGTTTCGGCACCATCGAAATCTCACCCATTTCGATGTTCGCGAGTTGGGCTCCACTCCCAGCGGGACCTGCTCACGCATCGTCGGTCGGCCTCGCCGTTCACGCACGGTGACGGGTGCCTGAGGCATGGCACGCCTTGTCTGCGGCATGACAGTGAGCCGGCGGACAGCCCTCGCAAATAGCCTGCTGGCCGCGCTCGCGGTGCGCCGCGGTGAGTCGGACAACATGTGCGACGTATCCGGCGTGGAGGCGGTACCACTGCGAGATGGCTTCGGTGAGCTCAACTGGCCACCGTTCACGCTCGCCGGACTCAATGTTGCCGAATGTGATCATCTAGGTTGGGAGAGACCTAATGAGGTGCAGCGGTACCTACGAATACCTGGACGGCCCCGAGGAACAGGCGCGGCTCGATGCGGTGCGCCGCTACCAACTGGTGGATGAGCCGGTCGACGACACGTACGAACGGATCGCGTTCGTCGCCGCCGCCCTTTTCGACACTCCAATCGCGACGGTTTCCCTGGTCGAGCAGCATCGCGTCTGGCTCGCCGCTGCCTATGGCCTGCCTGACGTCCGCGAGGTCGGCCCGGAGCCCGGCTTATGTGCCTCGGCGATCGCCCAGGACGGCGTTTATGTGGTCAACAACGCGGCCACCGACCCGCGGACGCACGAGCACCCCCTCGTCCGCGGCGAACTGGGCCTGCGGTTCTACGCCGCAGCGCCGATCCGGACCTACGACGGATACCGGCTGGGTACGGTCAACGTGATCGACAATCAGCCGCGCGAGACGGCGCAACGACAGCTGATCGCCCTGGAGCACCTGGCCGCGACAGTGTCCGACGAACTTGAACTACGCCTGCTGGTGATTCGCAGCGCCATGGCCGAACAGCGCATGCGAGAAAAGGTCAACTGACTGAGAAAGGACGCGGTTCTCGCCAGCCGTAACACGCTGCGCCCGCACCGGCCCCTACGTGGAGGTCTGGTACGGCAAGCGTCTCGGACCACGATCCCACAAATCAGGCGACCGCCCGACGATCACCGAATAGGGACGCCTCCGCCTGGACGAGCAGCAACGCGCTCGGCCGACAAATTGCTGGCCGAGCTATAGGGAGGACGGGCAAATCTTCACCCACATGTTGGACATGACCGAGTGCGCTCTCTTCGGCCAGATGGGTCATCGCTGGCCTTCACCCAAGATCCCAGCGTCCCTTCACGAAGCGTGCGCCAGAGCCGAGTTCGGGACCCAGGAGACGCGAATCGCCGATGTCGTGCGGTACGGCGCCTATCCGCGTGCCGGTGGATAGCGGATCTCGGCCAAGTCCTCGGCCAGATCGGCGAGCCTGGCGTCTGGGTTCAGTCGTTGCACCAGCTCGTCGGTAAGCGAACTGAGCGCGAGGATCTCAGCGACGGCGTCCTCGTGGACCGTGGCCTCGTAGTAGTCCTGCGCGAAGCGCTGGTAGGCAATGCCGGTTCCGTCGAGCAGGGTCTCAAACAGCCCGTTGGCACCGTCGGGGTCATCGCCGTCGGGTAGCTCGATATCGCCCGTGTGCCAGCGGTCGTCACCACGCTGGCGCCATAGACAGACTGTGGCTTCCAGGACGCCATCCTTGTGACTGAAGGCGGGTTCGTTGAGGCTGCCGGCGAACACGTCCGGGACGGCCGCGACCAGCCCTGGCCACATCTGCCCACTGCGGTACGGGCTCATCACCGATTCGTGGTCAAAGCCTCGGATGAACGCTCCGGCCGGCGAGAACACGATCGAGTAGGCGTCACCGGAACCGTTCCTCATCGAGGCCATCTCCTCCTCCGGCCCCCATCGGGAGTCAAAGGAGAAGTACCGTGATTCCCAGTCCGGGCTCATGATCGCGTCGAGCGTTGCCAGCGCTTGAGATCGCCGGCGAAGCGTCGCAATGTCCGGCAAGGCGAGAACTACCTGGTGGACTGGCACATGAACATCTAACCCTGCGCTCAGACTCGCCATGATCCGGTCCACGGATTCTGCCCTCTGCGGAGGCGAAACTGATCAGATAGGAACATCGATCGCCGGTGGTGTGGGCGGTCTGATGCGCGTTGGCCTGCACTTTGTTCACCAGTTCGGGTCCCACTTCGATCGGGTGGATTCGATGTTCGCCAGTTTCGGCCCCACCCGCGGTGGTGGGAGCATCTGCGGGTCTGGACGGGAGCCCGCCGATGCCGCTGATATCGAAGGTCGACCTGTTCGCGGCGATCCGCGGGACTCGCGCGCCGGCATGTCCGTGCGGGGGATGGCCAGCGAATACAAAATGAGCCGCCGCACGGTCCGCGCGGCTCTGCAGTCGGCGTGGCCGCAGCCTCGCAAGCCGATGCCGCCACAAGCCTCGAAGGTGGACGAGTTCAAGCCGATCATCGACGAGATCCTGCGCACGGACCTGGACGCGCCCCGTAAGCAGCGGCACACGGTGACACGGATCTACGACCGGCTGATCACCGAGCACGACATGCGCGAGGTGTCTTACTCGGTGGTGCGCCGCTATGTCGCCGACCGCAAGCCGAAGATCCGTGTCGAGGCAGGCCACGGCCCGGTCAACGTGCTGTTCGCGCTGCGGCTGTCGTTCTCCGGTAAGGCCGTCCATCAGATCTTCGCCTCCGGCGGGACCGAAGCGTTCCTGGAAGGCCACGTCCACGCGTTCACCACGCTCGGCGGCGTCCCTACGGGCAAGATCCGCTATGACAATCTGCGAGCCGCGGTCGCGCAGGTCCTCGGGTTCTCCCGGCAGCGGGTCGAAACAACGCGATGAGCGGGCGTTCCGTTCTACTGCCAGCAGCTCACACGGCAGCCGACTGTGTCCGACGCCGCTTGACGCGTTACGGGTTGGCATCGCCTGATGCGGGACACTCCGCCGAATGTCGATGGAGATCACCGGGCGGAGCCGGGGTCTCATCGTCCTCGCTTTCCGCAGACAGGTCAGCCGGACGACCAATGGTGCTCGTTGCCGTCAGCGCAGCGGCGAACAGGACCATCTGGTTCACCGCGTTGAGGAAGACCAGCAAGCCGACTGCACCGGCGACAATCTGGTACGTGGGATTGGCTTCGGTGCGCTGGACGTAAAGACGGCCGAGGGTCTTGAGTAGTTCCAGGCCGACAGCCACCAGGAGCGCCGGCCCCAGCACGCGGCGCACCGGCATCCGAAGGCGTGGTAATCCGGTCAGCATGCCGCCGGCCAGGGCCGTGTTCACCCCAATGCCGAGCAGCAGCCCAACCGCGCCTAGCAGCCACCGCGACGGGGTGGCGTCGGTGTTCGCCGCAGCGACCACCCGGTTCGCGGCAACGGTGGTGCCGTATGCCACCGACAGGGAGGTGGCCAGCAGGACGCCTAACCCGGCCAGCACCAGTAGATCGACGAGCACGCGGACGACGAGCTTGCCCGGGTATTCGGGCAAATCCCAAATCCTGCGGATCGACGAGCGCAACACGTCGACCCAGAACCACGCGGTGATCGGCAAGCCGATGAACGCGATGATCCCGGCGGTTCCCCGGGCGTTGAGTAACGCCTGTACGTCGACGTTGGGCAGGTTCTCCGCGACGTAATGTTTTACCGAACGCAGCACCCTCGCGTCGTCCAGGACGAACCCGAAGATCGCGAAAGCCAGCAGCCCGAGCGCGAAGGTCGCGAAGAACGCGTAGTACGTCACCGCGGCGGCGAGCCTGCCACCGTCGGCCTCGTCGTAACGCACTCCTGCACGGATCAGGTGATCCAGCCAGCCGATGCGGAGACGGAGCCGCCGCCAGCTCACCGCAACCCATCGCACGAAACGCCGAGCCGTCACGCGGGCAGCATTACCCGCCGACCGGTCGAGCTACGCCACACGTCCAGCAGTCTCACCTTTTGCGAGCATCTGGCGACCGGCCTCAGGCCGTCTCGGCCTCCCTACCGTCCCTGAGTGACGGCTCGGTTGGGTGACCGTGAGCCGCGGCTCGATAGGCAAACCTCGCTTGTCTCTCATGTCTGACCTCCGCAACAGGCGATTGACCGCTACCGATAGTGTTGGCCTGTTTGCGGGGGGCGTGTACTTCGTGGGTGAGTTGGCAGAGCGGCTGAGTCTGCTGGTCGTCGAGGCGGTGACGCCCGACGGCGGGATCTCGGCGACCGTGACGGGTCCGGGCGAGGTGCGGGTCAGCTTCGCGGCGGACGCTTACCGGCAGTATCGGGCCCCTGTTCTCGCGCGCCAGTTGGAGTCGCTGGCGACGGCGCTCTGGGTGCGTTACCGGAGGCGTTACCTGGAGATCGTGTCGTCGTGGACGGACCGGGACGACGAGCCCGATGCGACCGATGACGATCGCGAATTTCAGCGGCGCCTCGGGGATCTGCAGGTCGTCGGCGTGTCGACGGGTGGCCGGGTGACCGTTCGCAGCCGTGCTCTGGTGTCGTGGCACGTCGAGATCGGCGAGGAGCCGGTAGGGTCGCTGACCGAGTCGGAGTTCGTGGCCGAGCTGAGCGGCGCGATCGTCGCGTTGCTGGCCGACCACCGGGCGAAGGTGATCCTGCTGACGGACGCGGTCTACGACATCGGCCTGCCTCGTTCGATGCGGACCGCCGGACAAGGAGTGCCATGACCGACGACCGGCGCGGGTTGCGCCGCCTGCAGGCGGGCCACTGGCTGCTGATCGGCATCGTGGTCGTGCTCGTCGCGGCCGGCATCGCCGTTGTCCTCACCCGCGGTGACGCCGCGGACCCCGTCGTGACGGGACCCACCGGCACGCCGGCCGTGAACGCGTCGGCGAGACCGCGGGCGGACTGCTCACCGGAGATCACGGCGACCTGGGCGGACGCGGACAAGGCCAAATTCGGGTTCGTGTACCGCAGCCGGTGCGACCAGGTCGTCCGGGAGCTGCGGTTCCGAGTGACGGTGCTGGACCCGGCGGGCAAACAGGCGCCCGACGGTGAGGAGACCGCGTACGGGGGTGTGCTCTTTCCTGGTGGGGAACTCGCCGCCGCCGGTGGCCTGCACGTGAGCAAGGACCAGAAGATCGGCGGCCTGCGGGTTCAGGTGATCAACTTCGGCGTCTACCCGCCGGGGGACTTCTCCGCGTGGGCGAAGGTCGAGGTCACCGACCTGACCCGGGGCAGGCCCGATGGATTCGGGCGCTTCGACGTCGGCGGCACGGTCGTGGCGCAGCCGCCCTCGGCGCCGGTCTGTGTCGCCGAGTTCGTGCTGGTCATGAGGGACGAGGCGGACAAGGTGATCTACGCCGATGTGGATCCGGCGACCGGGCAGACGCTGTTGAAGCCGGAGTTCTCGGTCGGCGCGCTGCCGGGCCTCGATTTCACACGTACCAGGATCTACGCACCGCAGACGCCGCGCACCGAGCAGCCGCCACGCGCGGGCATGCCGTGTAACGGCTCTTGACGCAGCCGTACCAGAATTGGGGGGATTTGCGATGGAGGGTTGGCAGTTCGCCGCCGAATTGTCGCAGCTACGGATCGTCGGCCGGGTCGACCTGCCGGCGCTCAGCTCCACCTTCGCGGCGATGAACCGAGCCGTCGACAGCACCGCCGCCGGTGAGGCGGCGGCCTTCCAGGCACCCGGTGGCGGGACCGCGGCGACTCACGCGGTCTGGGCGGCGCTGCGCGACGACTTTCAGAACGTCCTCGGCAACACCGCCACGGGCATCCTGAACGCCGGGGTCGCGATCGAACATGTCGTGGACGCGTATGTCGCCACCGATGAGGCCGCGCGTACGAGTCTGGAATCGGCGTGGGCGAACGGGCAGACGCCGGGCCTGCAGGAGGCCGAGGAGAGATTCGTCCAGGGTCCGCCCCCGGCCGTGGTGATCAAGGATGGCGGGGTGTAGCGATGGCTTTCACCTATCACAGCCCCGCCGAGTTGCAGACGCTCGGTGAGAAGATCCGCGCCAAGGCCGTCCAGGTGACCATGGATCAGGCCGCGTCCTACGCCTCCGCGCAGCAGGCCGCGAACAACGACGCCACCCGTTCGGACACCGGGCAGCTTCCGCAGGTGCCCGGCTACACCACGCCGGCGCACGGGCGGCCGGATGACGAGAGCAACCTGCACGCGTACGTGGGGCAGGCGTACGCCGGGATCCCGGCGCTGTTCGCCGCCTCCGGCCTGCGCGGCGTCGTGCTGTGAACCCGGCTCGCCCCCGATCCGCTGCACGGCGGCGGCATGCCGAAGCGGAACATGCCGGCGACGTGGGAGATCGCCGATGACAGCCGGCTCCGGAACATCCGACGCCGCGGAACCGCGACGGCGTAGCCCAGCCTCGGGCACAGCGTGCACGTCGAGGTGTCCGGGCTCGAACAGGGCCGCGTCTACTTCTACCGGTTCCGGGTAGCCGGGCAGGTGTCCCGGGGACGGGTGCACCCGCACCGCCCCCGTCCAGCATCAGCGGGTCGCCTGGGTGCCGCAGGGCCCGATCCAGCGAGGCCCGCAGTTGGCCGCTATCGGCTTCGAGCCGGCACAGCTCGGCCGATGGGGCCTACGCCATTTCCAGGGTGGCCTGGCGGGTCTGCGTGAGCAGGTCGGCGAAGTCTGCAGCGGTGACGGGCCGGCTGAAGAAATAGCCCTGGATCGCCGGGCAGTCGGCGTCGCGTAGCGCCTCCCAGTCGGCGAGGTCCTCGACGCCCTCGGCGACGACGGACATGTTGAGCGAGCGGGCCAGCCAGAGTACGGCGGAGATGATCGACTCTTTGCGGGTGTCGTGTGCCAGGCCGGCGACGAAGGAGCGGTCCAGCTTGACGATGTCCGCGGGAATGGACTGTAGCCAGGTCAGTGAGCTGTATCCGGTGCCGAAGTCGTCGAGGGCGATGCGTACGCCCAATGCCTTGATGGCGTGCAGCCGGTCCTGCAGGTCGGCGGAGTTCGACAGCAGCGCGGTTTCGGTGATCTCCAGGACCAGCCGGGACGGGTCGTCGAGGCTGCCCTCGGCCAGCAGCCGGGCGAGCGTGGGGACGAAGTCCGGTTCGGTCAGCTGGCGCGGGCTGACGTTGACCGACACGTAGCCGAGGTCGTCGCGCCACCGGTGCAGGTGGTGCAGGGCGGAGGCGAGCACGTGCTCACCGAGGGGCACGACGAGGCCGGTCTCCTCGGCGGTGGTGATGAAGTGGCCCGGTGCGAGGATTTCGCCGTCGGGGGTGCGCATCCGGACCAGGGCCTCGGCGCCGACGATGAGGCCGGTCGCGGGGGAGACGATGGGCTGGAACCAGACCGGCAGGGTGGTCACCCGGTCGCCGTCGAGGGCCTGCCGCAGCCGCGACTCGGCGGTGATGCGCTGCTGGATCGCCACCCGCATCTGGTCGTTGAAGATCTCCAGGCGGTTGCCGCCGGCGCGCTTGGCCGCGTACATGGCGGTGTCGGCGGCCCGCACGGCCTGCTCCGCCTGCTCCGGGCGGTGTGCGACGGCGAGGCCGATGCTCAGTGCCATCTGTACGTGCCCCTGGGGCACCGGCAGTGGCTGGGCCAGCGATGCCAGCACCGCCCGGCCGATGTCGAGGCCGATCTCCTGGGGGCCGGGCACCGCGACCACGAACTCGTCGCCGCCGAGGCGGGCGACCAGCGAGCCGCGCGGCACGGTCAGCGCCAGCCGGGCGGCCAGCGCCCGCAGCACGTCGTCGCCGCCGGAGTGCCCGGACGCGTCGTTGATCGTCTTGAACCGGTCGATGTCCAGGTAGAGCACGGACACCGGGGCGCCGCTCGCGCCGAAGAGCTCGACCAGGTCCGCCTCGAACGCCGACCGCGACAGCAGCCCGGTCAGCGGGTCCTGCCGCAGTTGGCGGCGCAGCGCGGCCTCGTGCTCCTGCTGGCGTGTGACGTCCAGGCTGTGCACGAACAGCGCCTGCAGCCGGCCGTCCCGGTCGCGTAGGGGGTTGCTGTGGGTCTCGATCCAGATCAGCGAGCCGTCGTCGTGACGCCGATACGACCGGGTGAGGATGGCGCCGGCGCCGGGCGCGTTGATCAGATCACTCATGAGCCTGCCGTGCCCGGAGCCTTCCGGGGTCAGCGGCACGTCGCGAATGCTGTAGCCCGGCGCAAGCGTCTCGGGCAGGCCGAGCCAGGTCCGGAACGCGGAGTTGGTGCGCAGCAGCCGGCCGTCGGGAGCGATCATGGACATCGGCACCGGCGTCTCGTCGAAGGCCACGCTCAGCTGAGCCTCGGTCGCGGCGAGGCTGTCCTGGACCCGCCGCTCCTCGGCGTCGGTGAGCCGCCACGCCACCACCTGGAAGGCCGTCGCCGCCAGCACGCCGAGACCGTGCAGCAGCGCCAAGACCCACGGGTGCGCGGTGGTGCCGTGGTGGTTGTAGGCCTCGTCGCTGACCAGGGTGCCGACGACGACGTGGTGCAGGGTGGCGCCGATCAGGAACACGCCGAAGGGCGCCCAGTCGCGGTACAGGGCCAGGGCGGCGACGGCGACGAAGAACGCGAAATGCGCCTCGGTCAGCCCCTGGGAGACGGCGACGAAGCCGCCGCACGCGAAGATCAGACCAAGCGCGACGAAGATGGAGGACGGCCGGCGCGGGCGCAGCAGCACCGCACCCGCCAGGCACGGCAGGATCAGGGCATCGGTCACCAGCCAGGCCGGGTCGAACCCGTCCCGCACCACACCGAAGACGGTCAGCACGACCGTGCTCAGGGCGAGCAGCAGCGTCAGCACCCGATGGCGACGCGTCCAGTCCTCGTCGCACAGGCCGCTACCGGACGGAAACCAACCACGCATGCTCGTAACCCCCGTTGCGCCGGCCATCACGAACCAGATCGGCCCAGCCGATCTCGGGCTGAGCGGCGGGCGGTTGCCGTCGGGTTGTCCCGAAGCAGCGTGCCGGGTCGGGCGCGGTGCGGATGGGTCAGCCGATGCTGATCCAGGCGTCGTCAAGGGCACCGTGGAACTGGTCGTTGTTCCAACCGACTCCTTTGGCGCCGAGGGTCAGTGGTTCGGCGTTATGGACGGTGAGACCGGCGGGGATGGTGGTGGCGCCGCGAGTGAAGCCGTCGACGAGGATGGACAGGCGGGCGCCGTCGCGGCGGCATTCGACGGTGTGCCAGTGGCCGTCGGCGATGGTGACGCCGCTGCGCGCGAGGTGGATGATTCCGGTGCCTTCGCTGGCCATGGCGCAGCTGGGTTTACCGGGGCGGCTGTCGACCTGCAGCTTGTATTGCCCACCTGCGGCGAAGCGGCCCTTCTGCAGGATGTTCTGCCCGCCAGTGGTCTGTGTGGGGCTCAGCAGTACGGTGGCGCCGAACCGGATCGGTCGAGTGCCGGGGCTGAGCCTGGGGCGGCTTGCAGCCTCAAGCGCGACCCGCGGGCAGTCGAAGTCGCGACAGACCGCCGGGAACACCACAGCGTGGCCCGTGCCGTGCGCGACAGTGCGCAGGGTGCCACCGGCGCGGGTGAACACATTGAGCAGGTTCCCGTTGCCGGAGCCGTCGTAAAACCTGCCGCCGGCGCCGATGGACTCGAAGTTGTACGAGGCCACCACCCCCGATCGGCCGTCGGGGATGCCCGGCCTAGCCCAGCCGGCCACGTCGAACGCTACGTCTCGTTTCTGGATCCGGGCGCCGGTCGCGGTGTACGCCGATCCGTTCCAGGATGGCGCCCGCGGCGGCGCGCCGGCGACCGCGGCTCCGGCCACGACCAGCAGTCCCCCAACCACCAGGCCGGCGGTCGCGCCGCGCCCGAGGGCACTCAACATGATCCTCTTCATCACCATGGCTCGGACGATATATGCATCGAAGTCTGATTAGATGGTGTTTGTTCCGGTAGGGCCTGAGCCTCCGATACGCGGCGGGCCCGCTGTCATTCATCAGGATGACGAGGAGGAATGCTCCCGGTGGTGCGTCCCGCTTCCCTTGCGGTGGCACCGGCGCCCGGCTGACCGGCCGGAGATCGGGACCCCCTGCCGGGCGGCTCGGGGGCCAGCCACTCGTAGGCCGCGGTGCGGGCGGAGAAGGTCGGCCAGGTGGCCGCGGAGTTGGACCGGGTGCACAGCATCCAGCGCGCGGTCGACGTCGGCTCGGTGGACGCGATCATCGGCGCCGCCGAGTTGCGCCCACGGATCATCGAGGCGATCGAGCACGGCATGAAGCGCTGACGGCCGGGAAGGTCACCCGCTCAGGAGCGTTCGAGGCGGCGCGCCAGATGGCGCCCGGTCGCGCTGTCCCCGGCCTCGGCGATCGTGGTGGGAGGGCCGGTCGCGACGACCTGGCCGCCCGCGTCGGCGGCGCCCCGGACGCGCACGAACCGGCTATTAACGTCGTTTTTCACCAGGTCTGCATACCCTGTTCGGCGGCGCGAATCACCGCCACGAGCGCTCCCATCACCTCGGCGCCGGGTTTGCGGGTATGAAGATCCGGTCTTGCAGGGCCGTTGAGGCTGGCCCGCGATCGTTTCGAGTCAGCACACCGCACCGCCTGGGGGAACGAGAAGTGAAGCTCTTCAGCGATCGCGGGCGGTGACCTGCGCCTCCGCTGGTGGTCTCGGGCAGCCGCTGGGCGAAGGCGCGGAACCTTTCGCGGCCGGTTGGCGGGTGTTTCAGGTAGCTGCTCGCAGCGGATGGAGGGCGGTGGCTGGCCGAAAGGTCGGGCTGCAACGCGTAGGCAACCGTGCGGGACCGCGGGGTGCACCGGACGGCCGCGAATCTTCTTCATGTGACCGGCCAACGGGGGCCGGGAACGAACCCGGGGGAGATTCACTTGACTCGCTACACGGTGCGCAAGGTCGTTACGACGGTCGGCGTGATGCTGGCCGGTGCCGGCGCTTCGCTGGTCACCATGACGATGACCGCCGCACCGGCGCAGGCCGCACCGGCCGCGCAGGTTGCGACCTCCACGCTGCAGACCCAGCTGGTGACCTTCACCAACAACACGCGGGTCCGGGCCGGCTGCAAGGCCCTGCCTGTCGACTCCCGGTTGCTGTCCGCGGCGCGCCGGCACTCCGCCTATCAGGCCCGTACCAACAAGATGAGCCACGTCGGGGCCGGCGGTTCCACCTTCATCCAGCGCGGTGTGCGGGCCGGTTACGCGCACCCGCACAGCGAGAACGTCGCCTATGGCTACCGCACCGCTTCCGAGACGATGAAGGGCTGGATGAACAGC
>NZ_JBEZXZ010000133.1:0-24952 GCF_040638275.1 Actinoplanes sp. NPDC026623
CCGGGCCGGGGGGGTCTGGCTCTGCGCGGCGCGGGGGCGGTCCGCCCCCGGCCCGGCGCCCCGGCCGGCCTACAGCACGTGGCCGCTCGCCGTCGGGCCCGCCGCCCCGACCGCGCCGGTGTCCCCGCCCGCCCAGCCGTCGTCGTCACCGGCGGCCCCGGAGCGGACGGCCCCGGAGCGGACGGTCCCGGAGCCGGCGCCCGCGGCGCCGACCGCCGCGCCGTTCGTGCAGAGCTTCGCCCAACTGCCGGGGGTGCCCCCGCAGCGGCCGCTGCCGTCGCCGACCGGCACCCATTATGTGCCGTCCAATGTCGACGGCTGCGACCACAATTACGGCACGATCACCCAGTGCGTGCCGTGGACCTTCCCGGCCGGCACGGCGGACCGGTGTGCGTGGCTCACCGCACACGGCTTCGAGGAACTCCGCGTCGCCGGCGGCGACCGCCAGAAGCTCGACGAGGACGGCAACGGCGTCGCCTGCGACTGACCCCATCCGCGGCAGACGGCGCCGTACCCGGCAACCTTGCGGGCTGAATCGGGGATAGGCTGTCGGTCCATGGACATGCTGAAGGGCGACCAGATAGCCGCGGCCAACCTGACCGACTGGCGCAAGCTGGCACAGGGACTGCATGCCCGCTACGTGATTGCCGACTTCGGCGCCGGCGCCCGATTCATCGCCGCGATAGGCGAGGCGGGCGACGCGCTCGGCCACCACCCGCGCGCGTCGATCGGCACCGGATACGTCGACCTCAAGCTGGTGAGCGACGACGCCGTCTACCGCGACGACGAGGGCACCGAACACGTCGTCGAATGGGTGACCCAGCAGGACGTCGACCTCGCGCGACGAATCACCGAGATCGCCGCCGACCACAAGGTCGCCGCCGACCCGGCCTCGGTCAGCGACATCGAGCTGGGCCTCGACACGGCCCGCTCCGCGACCATCGCCCCGGTGTGGGCCGCCCTGCTGACCGGGAGCGCCGAGGCGCAGGGCCGCGGAACCCCGGGCGACGAAATCCGGGATGCCACGGGCCGGGTGCCGAACCTGTGGTTCGGGGACGCCGGCGAGCACGGGCCCCCGGGCCAGCGGTTCCACATCGAGGTCTATGTGGCGCCGGAGGTGGCCGGGCAACGGATCGCCGCCGCCGTCGCCGCGGGCGGGACCGTCGTCGACGACAGCGGCGCGCCCTCCCTCACCGTGATCGCCGACCAGGACGGAAACAGGGGAATCATCTGCGCCGACGCGTCCGCTGCATGAGGCCGATCAGAACAGGTCCTCGATGCCTGCCTCGTGCATGTTGCCGTCCGCACCCCTGCGGTACCTCCGCGGCGGCGCCATCCGGCTGATCGCCTCCCGCAGGAACCGCTCCCGGTCCTGCTGCTCACGCCCCGTCGGATCCTCGACCCGGAAGCCGGACAGGCCGACCGCGTCGGTGTCGACGTCGTCCGGCCGCGGGCGGCCCTCGATGACGAAGCCGAACAGGGCGCGCAGCGCCTCCTCGCCGAGCGCCGGCGGATGAAACGGCAACGGATACGGCCCGCGACCGGGAAACGTGTTCGTGACGGGGTGCTCGCCCGCCAGGTACGGCCGCTCGAACGGATACGGCTCGCCGATGTCCTCCACGATCCCGGTGTCCGGTGAAACGCTCAGCGAGCGGACCAGCCGGCCGCCCTCCCACACGGCGAACGTCAGAGCGTCGCTGACCGAGTGCATCGAATGCAACAGGATCCGCCGGCCCGCCGCCTCCGCGAGCAGATGATCGGGCAACTCGGACGGAGCCACCGAAACGAGCCGCCTGTCGCACAGCAGAACAGCCCCCGGCAGCACGGCGGCGAAGGCGACGTCGTCGGGTGGATAGCAGTCCTCGGAGAGCGACCCTTCCTGGATCGGCGTCACCTCGTATCCGGGGGACAGCCGCCGCACGACCGCTTCGGCCTCAGCGGCACCGGATCGTTCACTCCCACCGGCCCGCCTGAGCGCAGTCGGCAGATCGCCGTCGACGAACGCCAGCAACGCAGTCTTCGCACCCACCCGAACCCCGCCTCCCACCGTCAGGTTGCCGAGATCCTAGCCGTCGAGTTGCTCGATCGGATCATGATGAATGGCCTGGCGCGGCGGGGGTGCGGATGCGGCGCCTGCTGCCGTTCGCCGGCCGGAACCGTTCGCCGTCGTCCCCGGGTGGCTCAGCCCAGTGGTGCCGTCGACTCGCGGGTGACCAGCCGGCAGGGCACGGTCTCCACGCCGGAGCCCACGTCGCCGTCGATGGCGGCGAAGAGCCGCTGCGCGGCCAGGCGTCCCAGCTGCTCGAGGTTGAGGTCGATGGTCGACAGCGGGGGGCGCGCGTTCGCGGCCAGGATGTTCCAGTTGTCGAAGCCGATCACGGCGACCTGGGACGGCACGGCGAGCTTCTCCTGGTGCAGCACGTCCAGCACGCCGCGGGCGATCTCGTCGGAGCCGGCGAAGATCGCGTCGAGGTCGGGGCAGCGCTGCAGCAGCATGCGGGTGGCGCCGCGGCCCCACGCCTCCGACCACGAGCCGAACCAGGGCTGGTCGCCGGCGAGTTCGAGCCCGTGCTCCGCCAGGCGGTCCACCGCACCGCTGGCCCGGTCCTGCGCCGCGCCGTAGGTGGCGTCGCCGGTGATGTGCGCGATGCGCCGCCGGCCATACTGGACCAGGTGGTCGATCGCCATCCGGGCGCCGCCGACGTTGTCGGTCACCAGGGACAGGTCCCGCGGGTCCGCCGAAGGGGAGTAGGCGTAGACGACCGGCACCGCCAGGTCCCGGCCGAGCGACGGCCGCGCGTCGGGGCGGGCGCCGACCACGATGAGCCCGTCGACCCGGCGGGAGAGCAGCGCCCGCAGGTGGTGCCGCTCGCGGACGTTGTCGCCGCGGGCGTCGCAGAGGAACACGGAGATCTCGTCGACGCCGAAGGCGTCCTCGGCGCCCATCAGGATCGGCATCGAGAACCGGCCCTCGAGGTCGGAGGTCAGCAGCCCCACCGTCCCGCTGCGCTGGGTGATCAGCCCCTGGGCGAGCGTGTTGGGGGAGAAGGACAGCTGCTCGGCGGCGCGGACGACCCTGGCGCGGGTCTCGGCGCGCACCTGGGGCTGGCCGTTGAGCGCCTTCGACGCGGTCGCCACCGACACGCCGGCGAGCTTGGCGACGTCCCGCAGCGTGACCGCGCCGCCGCCGGCGTCGGTCCTGGACCTGCGTCCCCGAGACTTCTGCGACGACGAGCCATCCATCGAAGCACTTGACAAGTGTTTCCTCCGTGTTTCGAATTCCTGAAAACGTTTTCCGGTGCCTGTGGGCGATTTCCGCCCGCCCTCTCGCTGCAGATGCTACCTGCCGCGTGGTAATGGCCGAAACTTGCCGAAATGGTGGTGAGTTGCCGCTCCCCGGCGGCTTCGGTGGCCGCCGGAGATCACGGCGGCGGCCGTGGGCAAGGGTCGCGCCGCAGCTCGAGGGCACTGCTGAGACACTGGACATCCGGGATGGCGAGAGCGGAGGCGGTCACGTGGCGAGGAGCAAAGCGGACGCCGAGCGGCAACAGGAGATTAACGAGCGGGTCAGCACGCTGATGCAGCACGCCTCGTCCGTGATGGTCGCGCGCAAGTCCGAGGCGCTGGCCACGTTCGACCTGACCGTCACGCAATACACGGCCCTGCTGATGCTGCGCTGCAACCCGGGTGTCTCCAGCGCGCAGCTCGCCCGCCTGTGCCGGGTCACGCCGCAGTCGATGAGCGTGGTCACCGCCACGCTGGAGCAGCGCGGCCTCACCGAGCGGATGCCGGTGCCGATCCACACCCGGGTCATGGCGATCACCCTGACCCGCAGGGGCGGGGCCCTGCTCGCCAAGGCGGACGCGGCGGCCCGCGCGGTCGACAAGCGTTACGAGGCGGAGTTCACCGCGGCCGAGCTTGCCACCCTGCGCAGGCTGCTGGAGCGTGCCCGGATCGCGCTCGACGACCCGGCGCCCGCGTCCGCCGTGGATCGCGCCGCGTCCTGACCCGCGGTCCGGCGGGGCGCCTCCGGGCGCTCCTGCTCCACCGTTGCCCGGCGTTCACCAGCCACATCGCCCTCGTAGTGGGCAATTCAACCTGGCCTCGGGCCGGAGGTATCCGGCCCGTCGACCTCCGCCGGGCGCTGCCGCCCGGGCCACGTTAATGGGCTCAGTCAACGAGTGACTTGATTCATAGTGCCCTGATCCGCCCCCGGATCCGTCGACGGCGAGCGACCGGAGCTGGCTTTCTCGATGTTGATCTAAGGGCTCGCCGGGCGCGGCCCCAGATACTCGCGTGACCGTTTGCCGACAACCCGTGTTCGCCGGTGCTGACAGTGCCCACCATTGAGTTAGAGTCCGGATCCAAGACAGGCAACTGTCATGGATCAACTAACTGTCATGGGGGAACGGTTGTGACTGTTGAGCAGTCTGCGGTTACCGACGCCGACGGCCGCTCCTGGCCGATCGGGGCGGCCGCCGATACGGCGCTCGTGTTGAGCGACGAGGAGCGGGAATGCCTGCGCGACGTGGCGGTCAGGCTGGGGGAACGGCACGCCGCGCGTCCGGGGGGCACACATCTGGACAACGGCGATCTGATGGTGGACTGCCAGCTGCGCCTGCTGCGCGACGGTCCCGAGCGACTCGTCCACGCGCTCACCGAGTTCCGCTACCGCAGCAACTCCGACGGCGCCCTGCTGCTGCGCAACCTGCCGATCGACGACCCGCTGCCGCTCACCCCGGACGAGGGCAACTTCGACGACTGGCAGCGGCTGAGCGTCGCCTCGATGACCCAGCTCGCGGTGATGAACATCGTGGGCGACGTCATCTCGTACGCGGACGAGAAGGCCGGTCGCATCATCCAGGACGTGTCGCCGGTGCAGGGCGCGGAGAAGCGCCAGGAGAACTCCGGTAGCTGCTTCCTGGAGCTGCACACCGAGGACGGCTTCCACCCGCAACGGCCGCGGTTCATCAGCCTGTTCGGCCTGCGGCCCGACCACGATCACGTCGCGCTGACCCTGGCGAGCGGGATCGGCCGCTCGCTGGTCGCGCTGGACGGCGGCACCCGTGCGGTGCTGGCCCGCCCGCTCTACCGCATCCGCCTCGCGAGCTCGTTCGTCGGCGACCGCGAGGACGTCTACTCCAGCCCGGCTCCGGTGCTGACCGGCTCGCCGTCCGATCCGGACCTCTGCGTCGACTTCCACGCGATGGTCTCGGACGACGCGGAGGGCCGGCGGGCACTCGACAGCCTGCGCCGGGCCATGCTGGCCAACCTGGTCGGCCACGTGATGGAGGCCGGCGACCTGCTGATCATCGACAACGACAAGGCGGTGCACGGGCGCACCGGCTTCTCGGCGCGCTACGACGGTCAGGACCGCTGGCTCCGGCGCTCCTTCGGGGTTCCCGACCTTCGCCGATCGAGCGCCGGGCGGCTGCCGAGCTCGCGCGTGCACCGGCCGATCTTCACCTCCGACGGCGACCGGGCGACGGTCGGGCGTCTCGGTTCGTTCAGCATCGACTAGAGAAGGACTGCGACGACAATGACGACGAGGCCCAACAGGCAAGGTCTGCTACTGGCGGTACTCGGGGCCTGCTTCCTGATGGTGATGATGGACAACACCATCCTCAACGTCGCACTGCAGGCGATCCAGCGGGATCTGGGCGCCGACAACTCCGAACTGCAGTGGGCGGTGGACTCCTACATCCTGGTCTACGCCTCGCTGATGTTCACCGCGGGCGTGATCGCCGACCGGTGGGGCCGGCGCCGCACGCTCGCGGTGGGCCTGGCGATCTTCGCCGTGGCGTCCGCGTTCTCGGCGTTCGCGGACACGCCGAACTCGCTGATCCTGTGGCGCGCGATCATGGGCATCGGCGGCGCGGTGGTGCCGCCGACCACCCTCGCGATCATCAAGAACGCGGTGCCCGAGAAGGAGCAGGGCAAGGCCCTCGGCATCTGGGCGGCGCTCGGCGGAGTGTCGGTGGCCTTCGGCCCGATCATCGGCGGCGCGCTGCTCGAGCGCTTCTGGTGGGGCTCGGTCTTCCTGATCAACGTGCCGGTGGCGATCGCCTGCATCGGTCTGCTCTTCGT
Source organism: Actinoplanes sp. NPDC026623 (assembly GCF_040638275.1). Classification (NCBI taxonomy): domain Bacteria; kingdom Bacillati; phylum Actinomycetota; class Actinomycetes; order Micromonosporales; family Micromonosporaceae; genus Actinoplanes; species Actinoplanes sp. NPDC026623. Next base: position 6,088 of record NZ_JBEZXZ010000133.1, read on the forward strand.
GGCCGCCCCGGAGTCGCGTTCCGCCGCGCGGTTCCACCTCGACCTGCCCGGCCTGCTGCTGTCCACCGCCGCGATCGGTTCCATCGTCTACGGAGTGATCCGGGCCGGCGAGGACAACGACTGGTTCGCCCTCGCCTCCGCCGGCCCGATCGCGCTCGGCATCGTCCTGGTGATCACGCTGGTGCTGGTCGAACGCCGGACGGCACATCCGGTGCTGGACGTGAGCCTGTTCCGCAGCGCGCCGTTCGCGGGCGGGACGACCGCGGTGTCGCTCGCGTTCTTCGCGCTCACCGGCGGCACCTTCCTGCTCGTCTTCTACGTGCAGCTCGTGCTGGGACATTCGCCGCTGCAGCTCGGCCTGATCCTGCTGCCGGTCGCCGTCGGCAGCGTCATCTCGGCGGTGAGCAGCGCCGGCGCGGTCCGCCGGTACGGCTTCCGGCCCACGGTGTCGGTCGGGCTGCTGCTGCTGGCGGCCTCCTTCGCGGGCCTGCTGCTGGCCACCGCGAGCTCGCCGCTCTGGGAGCTGGAGGCGAGCCTGTTCGTGGCCGGGCTCGGCATGGGCCTCGTCATGGGCGCCACCACCACGCTGGTGATGACCGCCGTCCCGGCAGACAAGGCGGGCGTCGGCGGCGCGGTCAACAACACGCTCCGGCAGGTGGGCGCGGCGCTGGGCGTGGCCGTCATGGGGTCGGTGCTGTCGATGACCTACCGCAACGACGCGGACGGGGTGCTCAACGCGCTGCCGGAGCCGTTGCGGGAGCGGGCCGGCGACTCGCTCGGCGCCACACTGCTCACCCTGTCCCACAGCGGCCAGGCCGCGGGCGGGCGGGCACTGATGCTGGCCGAGCAGGCCCGCGACGCCTACGTCGACGCCATGCACGTCACCCTCTGGATCGGCATCGGCGTGCTGCTGCTCGGCGTGCTCACCACGCTCGCCTGGGTGCCGAACCGGGTCGGCGGAACGCCCGCGGCGGAGGTCGTGGCCGAGGACGCCCTGACCGGGGAGGCGCGGTGACCGACCTGCTGCCCGACCAGGAGGTGACGACGCCCGCCGCGGCGCGGGCGCTGTCCCCGGAGGAGTTCCAGCGCGTCTTCGTGGCCCGCAACCGTGGCGTGATCGGCGCCGTCGACCAGGCGCGGATCGGCTCGGCGAAGGTGCTCGTCGCCGGCTGCGGCTCGATCGGCGGAGCGGCGGTGGAGCCGCTGGTGCGGCTGGGATTCCGGCGTCTCGTGCTGGCCGACCCCGGCGAATACGAGCTGACCAACCTCAACCGGCAGAACGCCGTCGTGGACGATCTCGGCCGCAACAAGGCGGCGGTGGCGGCCGAGCGGGCCAGGGCCATCAACCCGCACGTCGCGGTCGAGGTCTTCGAGCAGGGCGTCACCGACGAGACGGTCGACCGCATGCTGGACGACGTGCAGGTGGTGATCGACGGGGTCGACGTCACCATGCCGTCGGGCCTGCGGGCCAAGGGGCTGCTGCACGAGCGGGTCCGTGAGCGGCGGCTGCCGCTGATGACCGGCTGGGACATGTCCGCCACCCAGTACGTCCGGGTCTACGACTACCGCACCGAGCGGCAGATCTTCGACGGGGCGGTCACCCGCGCCCAGTTGGGCGAGATGCCGATGTGGGGCCTGCTCGCCCGGCTGATACCGGCCGGCAAGGTGCCGCGCGACCTCATCGCCCTGATCCGGCGAGGGCTGCGGCAGGAGGAGTTCACCTTCCCCCAGCTGGTGCAGGCCGCCGACATGTTCGGGGTGATCGCCGCGACCCTAACGGCACGGCTGGTGACGGGCCGGCCGACGCCGTCGTCCGCCACCGTCGACGTGCACGCCCTCACGGCGCCGCTGCGCCACCGCCTCGGCGACCGGCTGCGGCAGCCGCTCGAGGTCGCCGCCCTGCTCCTTGCCGTTCAGCGCAACCGCTTCCGGCGCTAGTCGATTCGCCTCGCGACGTTTTTCGCACCACATCCATCAGGAATCAACGGGGAGGTTCTTCGTGTCAACGTACACAGATTCGGAAACCGCGTACGCGGTGTTCGGCGAGCTGTTCAAGATCCTGGCCGCCGACGAGCAGTTCACCGAGCGCATGCGGGCCGCCGACCTGACCGTCCGGCTCGTGCACGTCAAGCCCGACTGCGTCATCCACGTCGCACCGGGTGAGGTCCGCTTCGGCGACGACGCGCCGGAGGACGCCGCCATCACGATCAAGATGAGCTGCGACACCGCACACCGGCTCTGGCTCGGCACGCTGCTCATGCCCGCCGCCGTCGCGATGGGCAAGGTGCGCATCAAGGGCAAGGTCGCCAAGGTGCTGGAGCTCGTGCCGATCCTGCAGCCGGCCTTCGACCAGTACCCGCACCTCGTCGCCGCGCACGGCCTGACCGACGGAGCCGCCAAGTGACCGCGACGGTCGAGACGTTCGAAGCCGATCCCGATCTCAACTTCGACCGCGTTCCGCGTCCGGTTCAGCAGTTCGTCGACGAGGTGCGGGCGTTCGCACAGGACGTCCTCGCCCCGCGGGCGGTCGAGCTGGACCAGCAGGCGGCCGACGTCTTCGACTGGGAGGTCATCCAGGCCGGCCATGACATCGGCCTGACCCGGGCGTTGCTGCCGCGCGAACTCGGCGGCCTCGGCGTCGGCGTGCTCGGGCTGGCCATGGCCATGGAGGAGCTGGCCGCGGCCGATCCCGGCATCGCGCTGGCGTTCGGCGCCACGATGCTCGGTCAGACGCCCGTGCTGCTCACCGGCGACCCCGGCCTGCAGGAGCGCTACCTGTCGGGCTTCTCCGGCCCGCGGGCGATGCTGGCCTGCAACGCCGTCGCCGAGGAGGAGGCCGGCACCGACCTGGTCATCCCGCAGCACTTCCCCGACGCCCGGATGCGCACCACGCTGCGGCGCGACGGGGACGGCTACCTGCTCAACGGACACAAGCGCTTCATCACCAACGGCGCGGTCGCGGCCTTCGCCGCGGTGTACGCCAACCTGGAGCCACACCCCGGCGCCACCGGTCTGACCTGCGTCGTCGTCCCGCTGGACGCCACCGGCGTACGCCGCGGCGACGTGCTCGACAAGATGGGCTACCGCAACTGCCTCGGCAGCGAGCTGTGGTTCGACAACGTCCGCATCCCGGCGCACGACCTGGTCGGCGGCGAGTGCCAGGGCACGGCGATCAACGTCGCGCAGGGCAACATGGCGCGCTCGTCGGTCGCGGCGATATCGACCGGCATCGCGCGGCACGCCTTCGAGACCGCCGTGAGCTGGGCCGGTGAGCGGGTGCAGGGCGGCAAGCTGCTGCGCGAGCACCAGATGACCGCCCGGCGGCTGGCCGACATGGCGGTCGGCGTCGACGCCGCCCGGCTGCTCTACCAGCGGGCCGCGATGCTTGTCGACACCCAGCTGCCGGCGCCCGAGCGGGAGCCGGCGATGGCCAAGCTCTTCGCCGACCGGGTGGCGATCGACACCGCGAGCACGGCGGTGGCGCTGATGGGCTCGCGCGGCTACATGCGGTCCTACGGCATGGAGAAGGTGCTGCGCGACTCGTTCGGCACCCGCATCTTCGAGGGCACGCCGGAGGCGCTCGCCCTGTCGATCACGGACTGCCTGTACCGGGATGACGATGACGATGACGACCTCTGACCTGATAGCCCCGGCCGGTGACAGCCGGAACGGGGACCTGGACACCGAGTACGCCCGCGCCCTCGTCGCGCTGCACCGCTCGCTGCGATTCCCGGACCTGCCGTCCACGGTCGGCGCCAAGGCGCTCAGCCGGATCGAGGGGCTCGGCGACGGGCTCACCACCATCGGATTCAGCTCGGACACCGTCGATCAGCGTCACCTGCAGGCGGTGTTCGGGTTCCGGCTGGCCGAGTTCGTCGACCTGTCGCTGATGAGCTCCCAGCTGGCCCGGACGACGGCCCTGCTCGCCGAGCCGCCGGACGCCACCGTCGTGCACACCGTCGTGCTCGATGCGGACGGCCGGATCCTCGGCTACGTCGGCCTGCTCGGCACGCGTGACGTGTTGCCGCGCCGGCTCGACGACCCCGGCCGCAGCCGCTTTCCGGTCGAGGGCGCGCACGACGTCGACCTGCTGAGCCCGTTCGCCGGCGGCGGACTCACCACGCGGGAGGTCTTCGAGATCAAGCGGTTCGTCCGGGCCGGCGACGTGCCGCCCGGCCCGGCGCACGAGCGGGTGCCGTGGCACCTGATCCTCGCGCTCGGCCGGTCCGTGCTCCCGATGGGCCGGCCGTTGATGATCGGCGACAGCCGGGCCAACGGCGCGCTGCGCCACCTGCGGCTCATCGGGTTCGACCCGCTCGTCGTCGCCGGCACCAAGCCGGAGCTGCCCCGGACCTCGCTGATGTGGTCCAGCTACCTGTTGCCCGTGCCGGCGATCCCGTTCGCCGGGGTGGTGCCGGCGAACCTGGCCGCCTACCTTGACACCATCGAGCAGGGCCTCGCCGCCGAGCACGACGAGAACTGGCAGCGCCGCCTGATCGCCCGGCTCTCGGCCCTGCGGAGGGCGCCGAACGCCGAACGCGCCGAGGGGAAGACCGAGTGACAGTCCTGCACGAGTTGTCGGCCGGCGAGCTGGCCGGCCTCATCAGAGCCGGCAGGGTGACCTCGGTCGAGGTCACCCTGCACCACCTCGATCGCATCGCCCGGCTCGACGGCCGGCTCGGCGCCTTCGCCACGGTGACCGGGGAGCCGGCGCTCGAGCAGGCCCGCCGGGCCGACGAGTTCCTGGCCGCCGCCGGGCCGGACGGGGTCGGCGCCCTGCACGGGGTTCCGGTGGCGGTCAAGGACAACATCGACGTCGAGGACGTGCCCACCGGCTGGGGCAGCGCCGACCGCGGAGACGAGGCGGTCGGTGACGACAACGTGGTCGTCCGGCTGCGCCGGGCCCACCTGCCGATCCTGGGCAAGACCCACCTGCCGGAGTTCGCGCTGCCCTGCTACACCGAGAACCTGGTCGGCGGCGACACCGCGAATCCGTGGCGGCCGGAATTCTCACCCGGCGGCTCCAGCGGCGGCTCGGCGGCCGCGGTGAGTGCCGGGCTCGCGCCCGTCGCGCTGGGCACGGACGCCGGCGGGTCGGTACGGATCCCCGCCTCGTGCTGCGGGCTGGTCGGCGTGCGGCCGAGCAACGGCGCGGTCAGCAACGGCCCGTCGGACCCGGCGCCTACCGGGCTGTCGGTGCCCGGGGTGCTGGCCCGCACCGCGCTCGACGCCGCCGCCCTGCTCGGCACGATCGCCGGCCCGATGCACGGCGACTCGATCGCCTCCCGGCCCTATTCGGAGCCCGGCGGGCCGCTGCGGATCGGGCTGGCGATCGAGCCGATGGTGCCCGATCTGGAGGTCGCCGACGAGTGCCGGGCCGCCGCCGAGAAGCTGGCGGCGAGCCTGGCGTCGGCGGGTCACGAGGTCATCCCGATCGAACTCGGCAAGGACGTGGCCGTCGCCGACGCCTTCCGCGACGCCTGGTCGGTGGTCGCGGCCTCCTTCGAGGTCGAGGACGAGGACTCGCTCGCGCCGTTCACCCGCTGGATGCGAGACCGCGGCCGGCGGGTCGGCGGGGTACGCCTGCACGAGTGCCTGACCATGTTTCGCGGCGTGGCCCGGATGCTGGACGAGATGGTGTTCAGCACGGTCGACCTGCTGGTCACGCCGACCCTGGCCCAGCCGCCGCAGCGGCGCGGGGTGTTCCGCGCCGACGCGGACGAGGAGGCGAACTTCGCCGCCATGACCCGCCTCATGCCGTTCACGCCGATGTACAACATCGCCGGCATGCCGGCGGTGAGCATCCCGGTGCACGAGGCGGACGGCCTGCCGATCGGTGCCATGCTCGGCGGCCCGTACGGCAGCGAGTGGCGCATCCTGCGGGAGGCGGCGCTGGTCGAGGCGCGCGCCGGGGGACCGCGGGGGGTGGCGCCGGGATGGCAGTGACGAGCCCGCCGGCCGGCTCGGCGGTGCTGCTGCACGGCTTCGCAGGGTCGCCGTCGAGCATGGAACCGTTCGCCCGGGCGCTGGAGCCCGAGCTGCGCCGGGTGACGGTCCCGGTGCTGCGCGGTCACGGCGGCGAGTGGGCGGACCTGCGGTCGGTGACCTGGCGGGACTGGTGCCAGGACGCGTCGCAGGCCGTCGACGCGGTCTCCGGCGAGGGGCCGGTGGCCGTCATCGGCCTCTCCATGGGCGGCGCCCTGGCGTTGCATCTGGCCGCGACCCGTCCCGAGGTCAGCCACGTCGTGCTGGTCAACCCGGCACTGACCCTGACCAACCCGCTGCTCCCGCTGCTGCCCCTGCTGAAACACGTGGTGCCGAGCATCCCCAACGAGGGGCGGCAGGTGAAGGACCCGTCGGTCGACTACCAGCCTTACCGCCGGATCCCGCTGAAGGCGGTCCACGAGCTGATCCGGCTCCAGGCCGACGCCCGGCGGCGGCTGCCGTCCGTCACCCAGCCGATCCTGGCGTTCCGCTCCCTGGCGGACGGCGAGGCCGGCGTCCGTTCGCTGGACATCGTCCGGCACGGCGTCCGGTCGCCGAGCGTCGCCGAGGTGCCGCTGGCGCGCAGCGGTCACATCGCGACGGTGGACTGGGACGCCGCACAGATATTCGAGCAGTCGGCCGCCTTCCTGGCCGGCCGTCCCCCGGGCTGAGGCGGCCTTCTCCCGGTGCCCCGGCGCCGGGCGTCTCCAGGACGTCCGGCGCCGGGCTCGGTCCACGGTTCGGGAGACCGCACCGCGAGGTGTCGTGGTAGCACGATCGATCCGGCCCCGCCCCGGCGGCAGGATGAGAGGTCTCACCTCTCCGGGATTGCGGGGGTCATCATGAACGACACCTCTACCGTGCTCGACCGCTCCTCGAGGCCCGGCCGGATTCGCCGCGGGGCCGGATTCGCCGGGCGTGCCCTGCTCTACTGCGCGACGCTGATTCCGCTCGGGATCGTGTCGCTGGTGGCCGGGCCGCTCGACGGCCCCCGGACGGCGGGCTGGTGGCGCGGCCTGCGCACCGGCCTGCTCGGCGGCACGCCGGTCCCGCCCGGGCGGCCGGGCCCGGCGAAGATCCTCGGCCACGCGGCGGCGAGCGTGCTGCTCGGCGCCGCGGCCCTGCCCGCGCTGGGCATGATGGTGCTGTTTGTGCTGCGCGGGGTGCTCTACGGCATCGTGGACCAGGGTCCCTACACGACATCGTGGGGAGGCCCGAGCCGGGCCGGCGCCTGGATCGTGCACTTCCTCGTCGGCGTGCCGATGGCCGTCGCCGCCCTGGCCGCGCTGGCCGGCATCGCCGCCGTTCACCAGCGGCTGACCCGGTCCCTGGACGGCCCGCGCCCGGCCGGCTGGGTGATCGCGGTGACGCTGCTGGTCCCGCTCCTCGCGACCGTCCTGGTCGTCCTCTGGACACACCAGCTGTGAGTCCACGTAGGGGCCCGGCCCCGAGGCGGCGGGCGCGGAAACCGGGGGCCGGCTCAGGGAGGTCACCGGAGGACACCCTTGCGCAGCCGTCGCATCCTCGAGGTAGAACCTTCCAGCCGAGGAGCAGCACGATGAAAAGCATGGAAATCTTCACGGCCGCCCGTGCGGAGGCCCTGTTCACCAGCGAACTGCCAACCGGTTCCGAGCCGACCTCGGCGGACATCAGACGCGCGATCCAGTGCGCCGTCCGCACCTACGGCGGGGTGCGCGGCTGCGCCTCGCAGATGGCGTACGGCTTCGGCGAGAGCCCGGAGACCGCCGCGAACCGCATGCGGTGGGCCCGGAGCGTGGTGATCGCCAACTATCCGAGCCGCCGCCACGGGCCGGCGCCGGGCGGCCGCTGACCGCCGCGCCAAGTGCCCGGAACACCCCCCACGCATCGATGGCAGGCGATAGTCTCGCCCGATGCGATCCGTCCGAAGAGTGGCGCACACCCTCGCCGCCATCACCACCGCCGCACTCACGATCCTGGCGACCGCCGCGGTGGCACAGGCCGCACCGGCCGCCGGAGGCACCGAACCGGTTTACGACTACGGTCAGGCCATCCGCGAGCAGATCTGGGTGCAGACCCAGGTCGACAGCGACTCCGACGGCCGGCCCGACCGGGTGGCCGTCCGGATCATCCGGCCCCGCACCGACGCCAAGGTGCCGGTGATCTTCCAGGCCAGCCCCTACTACGCCGGGCTCAACGACGTACCGAACCATGACGACGTCGACCGGGACGCGGCCGCGGCGCGCCGCGGCGCCGCACCGGGCGCGGACCGCGCGGCCGAGTCCATCGTCTTCGCCGGCTACCTCGACAACTACTTCGTCCCGCGCGGCTACGCCGTGGTCTTCGCCGACAGCCTGGGCAGCGGCGGCTCCGACGGCTGCCCCACCTCCGGCGGGCGCAACGAGACCCTCGGCATGAAGGCCGTCGTCGACTGGTTCAACGGTCGCGCGCCGGGCTTCGACGCCGCCGGCGCACCCGTACGGGCCGACTGGTCGACCGGGCGCACCGGCATGATCGGCGTCTCCTACAACGGCACCCTGCCGAACGCGGTCGCCGCGACCGGCGTGCGCGGGCTCGAGACGATCGTGCCGATCGCCGGCATCTCCAGCTGGTACGACTACTACCGGGCGAACGGCGGGGTCGTGGCACCCGGCGGCTTCCAGGGCGAGGACACCGACGTGCTCGCCAAGGCGGTGCTGACCCGGGCGAACCCGGAGGCCTGCGCCGGCGTGATGGCGGCCCTGGAACGCGACCAGGACCGGGAGACCGGCGACTACAGCCGCTACTGGGCCGAGCGGAACTACCTGCGCGACGTGGACAAGGTGCGCGCCAGCGTGCTGCTGGTGCACGGCCTGCACGACGACAACGTCCGCACCATCCAGGCCGGGCAGTGGTGGGACGCCCTGGCCCGCCGGCACGTGCCGCGCAAGATCTGGCTGCATCAGGCCGGGCACACCGACCCCTTCAACGTACGCCGCGCCGAGTGGCTGAGCACCCTGCACCGCTGGTTCGACCAGTGGCTCTACAAGATCGACACCGGCATCCTGCGCGAGCCGATGGCGGACGTCGAGGTCGCACCGAACGTCTGGCGCACCTCGAGCACCTGGCCCGTACCGGGCACGCGGCCCACCGCGCTGTTCCCGTCGGAGTCCGGCCTGGCGACCCGGCCGTCGCCCGGACCGCGGCAGTCCTTCGTGGACGACCCGGCACAGACCCCCGAGGAGCTCGCCGACAACGAGTCGAGCGCCGACCCCAACAGGCTGGCGTACCTCTCCGAGCCGCTCACCCGCGAGACCCGCCTGTCCGGCACGCCGAGGGTGACCATCCGGGCCGACCTGGCCGGCAGATCGCCCTATCTGACCGCGCTGCTTGTCGACTACGGCGTCGCGGACCGCTACGCGGCGCTGCGGTCGCTGACGGTGCAGGACTGCGTCGGGCCCGGCATCCCCGGTGACCCGGGCTGCTTCAACCGCCGGGAGTACGTGACCGCGCAGACGCCCTCCGAGATCGTCACCCGGGGCTGGATCGACGTGCGCAACCGGCTCTCCGCCGCGCACACCACGCCCGTGCGCGCCGGCAAGGCATACACGTTCACCTGGAACCTGCAGACCGAGGACCACGTCTTCGCCGCGGGCCACCGGATCGGCCTGGTGCTCATCTCCACCGACCGTGACCACACCCTGAGATACCCGGCCGGCACCGAGGTCGGCGTCCGCCTGGGCGTCTCCCGAGTGGTGCTCCCACTGTCACACTGACCCCGCGCGCCGGCGCGCCCCACCGAAGGGGCGCGCCGGCAGGCCCCTCCGCTGTCAGGATCCCAGTCCGACCGCGACGGTGGCGATGTCCACCCGGAGGTGTCCCCGCGGCTGTTTGGGCATGGCGTGACCACGAGAAGGTCCGGTAGCGTGCGATCGGCGCGGATGTTGTCCAGCACGGTCCGACGTGAGGTGCCCTTGAGTGAATTGATGCGCTTCGAGACCTCCACCGGAAGCCTCGTCGTCGAGGTCGGCGACCAGGACCCGGGATACGAGCTGGTCGATCGCCGGAACGTCATCTTCGATACCAAGCGACGGCTGGAAGCGGTGCTCCTGGAAATGCAGGAGGCGGGTCAGAGCGCCCTGAAGGTCTTCCGCGAGGGCGGCGCCGACCCGGACGAGATCGAGGTCGAGTTCGGGATCAAGCTCACCGCGCAGGCCGGCGCCGTCCTGGCGAAGGCGTCCACCGAGGCGCATTTCAAGGTCAAACTCACCTGGGCCAAGAACAACGACACGTGAGGGGCGAGCCAGCCGAGTGGCCGGTCCGCGTCTTCGACGCGGCGGACCCCGATTCCGGGGCGGCCGGCTTCCTCATCGCAGCGGACACGGTGATGACCTGCGCACACGTCGTCGACGGGATGGCCGAGCCGACGGTCCGCTTTTCGGCCGGCACCGGCCTCGACGATCAGCGGGCCCGGGTGATCGCGCGAGGCGGCTGGCGGCCGGGCGGCGACGACCACGGCGACGTCGCCGTCCTCGAGCTACCCTCGCCGGTCGGGCTCGAACCGGCCGCGTTCGCCCCGCAGAACGCCCTCGATCTGCCGGCCGACCTGGCCGTGCTGGGTTTCCCCCGGCGCAGACGCGACGAGCGTTCCCGGGTGGCGCTGGTGCACGTCTCGTCGAGGCTGCTGCCGATCGAGGAGTGGATCCAGCTGGAGAGCAACACGTCGTTCGGCCCGGCGGTCGAGCACGGCTACAGCGGCAGCGCGGTGACGATCCGCGACACCGGTGCGGTCGTCGGCATGGTGACCAGCGCCGACCCCCGTGAGCGGATATCGCTCATGCTGCCGTCGCGGCGGCTCGCACTGCACTGGCCCGGGCTGCTGGAGCACGTGCCGCTCGGCCCGCTGACGCCCCGGCTGCACCGTGACCTTCGCGCCATGCTGGCCGGGATCGACGCCGGCCTGGCGCGGGGCGTTGCGGCGCGGGCGCTCCTCGCGACCGGAGGCCCCGAACTCGACTCGTCGCGGCTGGCCGGGGACGCCTCGGCGTACCAGATCGCGGCACACCTGGCCGAGTCGTTGTTCGCCTTCGACAGCGATGATCGGATCGCGGGGACGCTCGCCGCGTTCTGCCGGGAGATCGACGCCGCGACGGAGCACGCCGGGGCGAGCGCGGACCTGCGCCGCTGGTGGACCGAGCACCAGCCCGGCAAGGCCGCCGCGCCGGCCGGACCGGTGGTGGTCTCGGTCTCGGTGGGGCCCGCGACGGCCGGCGTCGATCAGGCCATGCTCAGCGTCCAGCTCTGGTCGGCCGACGATCTGCTCGACGAGGCGTTCCGCGAGGTGGTGCCGCAGCGGGGGGTGCGGGCGACGGTGGAGGGTCTGCTCTTCGGCGTCATCGAGGAGAGCATCCTGCCCGCGACCGACGTGCTCGTGGAGTTCGTCCTGCCGGCCCGCTGGCTCGCGAAACCGGTGGAGAGGTGGCGGCTGAGGCCCGGCGGCACCGAGCTCGGGTGGCGGTATCCGGTGGTGGTGCGCGACCAGAGCCGGTCACGCTCCGCGGCCCCGTCGCGCGATCACCAGGCCCGTACCCAACGGTTGTCCTCCGCCGGCCTCGACGACGACGGCGTCCTGTGGACGGACTGCCTGCACGCCCTGGACCAGCGGCGGCTGGATGCGACCCTGGCCGGACGGCCCGAACTGGTGCTCGTCGGGTTTCGCCGCCAGCCCCGCGCGCCCGCCCTGCTGGCGCTCGGTGCCAACGGGGTCCCGGCCGCCGTGTGGCGGCGCCGGACCTGCGCGCGCGGGGACTGCCCCTCCGGCCTGCCCTGCCACGGCACGTCCTTCCAGCGGGCGCTTCGGGACGAGATGACCGGCCCGGGGGGACCGCTGCGCGCCGCCGACCTGCCCGGCCTGCTGTGGAGGCTGCGCAGCGAGGCCGGCGCGGACGAGTCGCACCCGTTCCGATCGATGACGCTGCTATGGGAACCCGCGGTGTCCCGGCGGCAGGTGTCGCGCCTGGGCATGGCGCGCTACCGGCCGTGACCAGAGGCCGACCCCGACAAGAGGCTGGAGAACATGCCGGAGCAGTGGGAGATCTACCGCGCCAGTCGGCTTCCGCACGACGGCATCACGAGGTTGCCCGAGCCGCCGCCGTGGCGCCGCTTCAGTGGAAAGCCGCCGTTGCCGCCGCCCGAGCCGATGACGGATGACGCGGACATCGCGCGGGCGACCACCTACCGGCCGCGGTCCCGGACGGTGCAGCAGGTGAACGCCGCCCTCTACCTGCGCCGTCCGCTGCTGGTGACCGGGCCGCCGGGCACCGGCAAGACCAGCCTCGCGTACGCGGTGTCCTACGAGCTCTCCCTCGGCCCCGTCCTGCGCTGGTCGGTCAGCAGCCAGACCACCCTTCGCGACGGCCTGTACACCTATGACCCGCTCGGCCGGTTGCGTGCGGCCGGTGACCAGGCCGGACAGGATCCCGACCGGGCGGAGGAGATCGGCCGTTTCCTGCGGCTCGGCCCGCTCGGCACCGCGCTGCTGCCCTGCGACGTCCCGCGGGTGCTGCTGATCGACGAGCTCGACAAGAGCAATCTCGACATGCCGAACGATCTCCTGTCGATCTTCGAGGAGGGCTGCTACGAGATTCCGGAGCTGGTCCGCGCCTCGACCCGCAAGGCCGAGGTGCTGGACGCGTCCGGGTCCCGGCGGGTGCCGATCGTCGACGGCAGGGTCAGCTGCCGGAGCTTTCCGCTGGTGATCATGACCAGCAACGGCGAGCGGGAGTTCCCGCCCGCGTTCCTGCGCCGGTGCATCTCCGTCGACCTCGGACAGCCGACGAAGGAGGAGCTGGCCGAGATCGTGGCGGCGCACCTGCCCGACATGGTCACCCGCAGCGACGACATCATCCAGCGGTTCCTGACCCGCCGATCCAGCGGTGAGCTCGCCACCGACCAGCTGCTGAACGCCATCTACCTGACCAACGTGACCGGTGCGGAGGACCGTGCCGCGCTGGCGGCCGACATGATGCCCTACCTGTCGCCCGGATTCCCCGATGACCCGGAATATTGACCAGGTCCGCGTCGCGCTCCAGGAGTGCGGCTTCGCGGCCGCGCCGCAGGACCTCGCGGACCTGGTCTGGCTGGCGCGGTTCCTGCCCGGGCCGCAGGAAGGCGCCGGCCCGGCGGCCCCCTCCGCCCCGCCGGACCGGGCACCGCCGGCCGCGGCCGGGTCCGAGGTCGTCTCCTCCAGGCCGCCCCCGGCCGAGGCCGCCGCGCAGGCGACGCCGGTCTACCTGGCGTCCCGGCGACCCCGGCCGGGCCGGGAGGGCACTACCGTGCGGATCTCGCCGGCCCCCGCCCTGGTCCGCAGGCTGGCGTTGCAGCGGGCGCTGCGTCCGTTCCGGCGGTGGATCCCGGACCCGGTGCGCCCGGTGTTCGACGAGGACGCCACCGCGGACCTCGCCGCGCGCCGCTCCCTGGCCGGATCGTCGTGGCTTCCGGTGTTGCGCCCCGGCGCCCGGCGGGCCTTCGATCTCCTGCTCGTCGTCGATACGAGCGAGTCCATGGTCATGTGGCACCGGATGGTCGCCGATCTCGCCGGCGCGTGCACCGAGACCGGGTTCTTCGGCACGGTGACCACGCTGGCCCTGGACGCCAAGGGCACCCTGCGCGAATACCGTGCCGAGGACGGCGCGGGCCGGCCGGTCCGGGGACGCGCGTCCGGCTCCCCGTTCTCCCCTGGACGGCGGGTCACCCTGGTGTTCAGCGACTGCTGCGGCGGGCAGTGGCACGGCCCGGCCCAGCGGACGCTGCTGGCGCTCGCCCGCGGCGGCCCGGTCGCCGTCCTTCAGCCGCTGCCCGAGCGGCTCTGGGCGCGAACCTCGGCACCGGTCTCGATCGGACGGCTGACGCCCCCGGCGCCGGGGGCGCCCAGTTCGACGTCGATCTTCGTCGCCCAGGCCGCCGCCGATTCCGCCGCGCACCGGGCGGTGGCGCCGGTCATCGAGATGACTCCGGCCGCGCTGCTTCGGTGGGCCACCATGGTGGCCGGCGGAACGCCACTGGTGCCTGCCGCGGTCATCGACCTGTCGCCGGCCGAAGCCCTGCCGTCGCCGCCCGGCGACGACACCACGACGGACGTGAAAGAGCTGGTCCGGCGCTTCGTGGCGGCGGCCTCGGCCGGCGCCATCCGGCTGATGCGCTGCGTCGCCATCACCACACCCGCGCTCCCCGTCATGCACCTGCTCCAGCAGACCGTGCTGGGCCGGTCCGCGCCGACGGACATCGCCGAGGTGGTGCTGAGCAGGCTTCTGCGCCCCTCGGACGAGGACCCCGAGACCTACTCCTTCATCCCGGGCGCCCGCGAGGAGCTCCTGCGTAACCTGGGTCGCGGCGATGCCGCGGACACGGTGGACGTGCTGATCCGGGTCGCCCGCCGGATCGACAGCGGGCGGCGGGCGCCGGGGCTCGAACCGATCCGGGTCCTGATCGCTCAGGGGACGAGCCCGGACGCGGTGGCGGAGGACCGGCCGTTCGCGCTGATCGACAGCGGGGTCCTCAACCGCCTCATGCCGCGCCGCCTGACCGCGCCGGCCGGGCCGAACCCCCGGTTCACCGCGGTGTCCGCGATCCTCACCGTCAGCCTCGCGCCGTGGGCGATCGACCCGCATCGCCGCTTCCTGTTCTCGGCCGTCCTGCACAACGGCGGGCAGCAGCGTTCGGTGGCCAGCTCGGACGACCCGCAACGGCTCGACGACGTGCGGCACCGCGTCAACGCCCTGCTCGACGAGGTGGTCTCCGAGGTCGATCCGGAGCAGGGCCGGATGGCGGTCGAGTTCGTCCTGCCGCGGGTCCTGATCACCGAGCCGGTGAGCGAGTGGGCGTCGACCGGCCCGCTGGGGCTGCCGATCGGCGACGAGTTCCTGGTCACCCTGCGAAGTTACGAGCGTCTGCGGCAGCCCCGCACCTGGCCGCAGTGGTCCGCCAAGTGGCGTCTCGCGCAGGGGCAGCTCAGACCCGACGCGGCGGCGCTGCTCTACCTGGGACGCGGCGACCGGACCGACCCACGGCGGATCTTCGAGGAGCTGAGCGCCGACGACAAGCTCGCGCTCGTGCTGGGTGGCCCGCTTCCACGGCAGGCCGAGCTGCAGCCCTACGACCCGCTCGCGGCGGCCCTGCAGGCGGGGATCCCGTACGTCTTCTGGCTGCGGGACCCGGCGCGGGAGCAGGAGTTCCGGCGAGCCGTCCAGCGGGCGGCGAGCGAGATGCCGATCCGGGATCTGCCGTACGAGCTGGCCGGCTGGCGGACCACCGGTGATCGTCTCGGCCGGCAGGTGTCGATGATCGTCTGCGACTACGACCGGCGCAGCCCGTCGGACAGAGGGCTGATACCGCCCCGTCGGCGAACTTCGTAGTATTCGCTACGCGACCGCGGTACTACAATTCGCTGATCGAATCGCCGGAGTGGGAGGCAGCGAATGTCACTGCTTCTCCGGGCCCGGAAACCGGTCGGCGGCCCTTGGTGAGTCCGACCGGGACGGACGACGCCCCGACTCGGGCGAGGCTCGACGGGTGGCAGGTGCGGATCGCCGACGAGTCCGGCCGGGTGCGGGGTTCCGGCGTCCTGATCACCGACCGGCACGTCCTGACCTGCGCCCACGTTCTCGGTGCCGGCCCCGAGCCGCCGGCCGGGTCCTTCGTGCTCACGTTTCCCCGGTCGAAACGACAGCACCGGCTGTCCGGCACCGTCCTGCCGGACAGCTGGTCACCGGACGCGGCGGACGACGTCGCACTTCTCTCGATAGACGGGCCGCTCGCCGCCGACGTCGCACCGGCACGGGTGGGCGCGGCCCCGCCGGGCGGTGCCCGGCCCGCCAGCGTCTACGGGCAGCCGCCGGACACCCCGGACGGCATCTGGGCGCAGGTCCTGATAGGGGAGAGCGCCGGCTCAGCGACGGAGCTGGTGCGGGTGGGCGGCCCGCGCGTCGCCATCGAACCGGGTTTCAGCGGCGGCGGCGTGCTGGACGAGTCCACCGGCGCGGTGGTGGGCATCGTGGCGACGTCGGGGCTTGCATCCGGCCGATCGGTCACCTGGATGATCCCGATGGCGGTGGTCGCGAACCACTCCGCCCTGGTCCGGACGCTGCTTGCCGGCCCCGAGCCGCCCGAGGAGCTGAGCCCGGCGACCCTGGCCGATCTTCGAGATGCCCTGGTCGGCATCCCCTACTTCCGCGACGCCCGCACTCGGCGGCTCTATCTGGATGCGGTGGGCCGCCGGATGCGGGCGGAATTCGGCGTGCCGATCGAGGTGTCGCCCAGTCTCGATCCGGCGGCCGACGCGGAGGCCCTGCTCGGCGCCTGCCGGGCCGTCCCGGGCTCGCTGCGGATGCTGGTCAAGGACTTCCCGCTGGGTGCCGCCGTCGGGCCGGAGGTGGGTCTGCTCTCCCTGCGGGTCGAGCTGGTCTCCCCGGAACGGCTGCTGGCCGGCCACGAACGCGGTGACCTGGTGGAGCTGCTCGCGACGGTGCCCGCCGATCGGCTGCGCCTCGCGTACCGGCGTACCGTGCCCTGGCCGGCGACCGCCGAGGCGCCACCGACGGGGCTCGACCGGCTGGTCCGGGCCCTCGAGGGAATGACACACCGCCCGGGCGGCCTGCCGCGGGTCCTCACCTTCGCCGAGCAGGTGGCCGCCGTGACCGACGACCCGGTCCGGGCGGGACTGTGGTCGTGGACCGACCGGGTCGCCGCGCGGCTGCGGATGTCCCGGCCGGTCGTCGAGGAGGTCCGCCGGGCACTGGCCGCGAGCGCCGCGCCCCCGGCGGCTCCCGTGCTGACCATCCAGCTCGCGCCGGACGCCCTGCGGCCCGGCGACCGGTTCCTGCTCTCGGCGGTGCTGGACGCCGACGGCCGCCGGCGGATGCTGGCGGCCCACGACAAGCCGCTCGGGCTCGCCGCCGTGCACGCGGCCCTGGACGAGTTGCTGGACGACGTGCACGGCACGCACGGCGGGGACGGGCGGCTCTCCGTGGAGATCGTGGTGCCGCGGGTGCTGCTGACCGAGCCGTTCGAGCGCTATCCGGTGATCCTGCGCAGCTTCGAGCGGATGCGGCAACGGAGCCTGTGGCCGCAGTGGGAGCGCAAGTGGACGATGGCGCGCCGCCAGCCGACCGTCGGCTCGCACGTCATGCGGTACATCGCCGGCGGTGACACGGTGCCCGCCCGGGAGGTCTACCGTGGCCTGCAGTCCGCCGAGAGCCTCGCGCTGGTGCTCGGCGGCCCGCCGCCACGCCAGCGGGAACTCGCGCCGCCCGATGCGTTCGCCGCCGCGCTGCAGGCCGGCGTCGCCTATGTCATCTGGCTGCGGGAGGTGTCGATGGAGGTGGAGTTCCACGCCGCCGTACAGGGACTGCTGGACCGGGTGCCGGTGCGGGAGCTGTCGGACTATGTGACGCGGTGGCGTGACGACGGCGAGCGCGGCGAGATGGCGTTCGCGGCCCACGTCTCCATCATGGCCTGCGACTACGACCGACGAGACCCATTCGCGTCCCGCTTCCTCGGACCGCCGAGAAGGAGAGACTGACATGACGGATACCGGCTGGCACATCTACCGGGGCGACGGCGTACGCCACGACAGGATCGACCTGCTGCCCGAGCCGCCGCCCTGGCGCAGTTTCGACGGCGAGGTGCTGGAGCCGGCGCCGGCCGACGTGCCCCTGAACGCGGCGCGACCGGGCGCGGAGGAGCGAGCCGCGAACTACCGGGCGGACGCCTCGGTCGTCGACATGGTGAACGCCGCGATGTACCTGCGCCGCCCGCTGCTGGTGACCGGCCGCCCGGGAACCGGCAAGTCCTCGCTGGCGTTCAGCATCGCCTGGGAGCTCGGCCTCGGTCCCGTCCTGTCCTGGCCGGTCACCAGCCGGTCGCAGCTGCAGCAGAGCCTCTACGGCTACGACGCCATCGGCCGGCTGCAGGAGGCCAACCTGCGCCGGCTCGGACAGCCGGGGCCGCCGGACACCAGCGCGGGCCGGTTCATCACGCTCGGCCCGCTGGGCACCGCCCTGATCGCCCGGGACCGGCCGCGGGTGCTGCTCGTCGACGAGTTCGACAAGGGCGACATCGACCTGCCCAACGACCTGCTCAACGTGCTGGAGGAGGGGGAGTTCGCGATTCCCGAGCTGACCCGGGAGGAACTCGACGAGCCGGTACGGCTGTTCACCCACGACGGTGGCAGCGCCCTGGTGCCCGGCGGCCGGGTCCGCTGCCGGGCGTTCCCCGTCATCATCATCACCAGCAACGGGGAACGGGCCTTCCCGGAGGCCTTCAAACGCCGTTGCATCCAGGTCACCATCAGCGAACCCAGCCCGGAGCAGCTCGCGATGATCGTGCGCACCCAGCTCGGCGAGGAGCCACTGGCCCGGGCGGAACTGGTGTTCAGCCGGTTCATGAGTCAGCGCGACGCCGGAGTCCCGGTGCCGACGGACCAGTTGCTGAACGCCGTCTACCTGGCGACGGCCGGCCTCGACGGGGATGCGGGGACGCGACGCGAGGTCGCGTTGGCACTGCTTTCGTCGATCGGTTCGGACGACCGGTAATGACCCGGCGGAGCGTCGTCGAGCACCTGGCCGAGGCGGCCAGGCGGGCGGGGCTGTCCCCGGTCGCCACGGACCTCGCCGACGTGCTGTGGCTCGCGACGCAGATCAGCCCGGCCGCGTCCGGCGTCGCCGAGCCAGGTGGCCCGGTCGAGCCCGAGGTCGCGGGTCCCGGCGAGGCGGGCTCCGCCCGCTCCGGCCCCGAGGCCGGCGTCTCCGCCCGGCCGGAGCCGGAGCCGTCGTACGCCGACCAGGCCGGCGCCGGGCCGGGCCAGGACGCGGTGCTGCGGCAGCCGGCGTTCGAGCCGCCGCCGGCGGGACAGCCGCCGGCCGGC
>NZ_JBEZXZ010000134.1:0-24938 GCF_040638275.1 Actinoplanes sp. NPDC026623
GCCCGGGTCGCGGGCGAGCAGCGCGGCGGCGGCGAGCCCGGCGGCGCCCACCCCGGCGATCTTGATCATGCCGCTGGTGACCCGGCCGTCGCGCAACGCGCCGACGTGACCGGCGAAGCCCTTGGCGGACTTCTGCTCGGGCCGGTTGCCGGCCAGGTCGTCGTAGAAGCCCACGGCTCCGGAGGTGGCGCCCGCGGTGAGCACGGCCGCGGCGACGGCGGCGCTCGGCGCGCCCACGGCGGCGGCGACGGTGGCGCCCGCGGCGAGCGCGGGACCACCCGCGAGGGTGACGGTGCGGCCGCGGAAGTTGGTCCGCTCCAGCCGGGACGCGCGCGGATCGCTACGGATCCAGGCCAGGGTCGCGCGGGCCACCAGGGCCCCGATCCCGAACGACTTCACGACCCGAGTGGCCATGTGGGTGATCTCCTGCCTCGCCGGGCCGCGCCCTCCGGCGACCGATCGCCGAGTCTAGGTCCTGTTTCACGGCAGGCCCGCCGCAGCCCGGCCGCCCGGTGAGGCGGGACCTGGGCGGTCCGGGCTCAGGGGACGCGCCGCGGTTCAGGGAGCCGCGGCCTTCGGCACCTGGGAGGTGGCGCCCGCCGACAGGCCGTAGTGGCCGACCCGGCCGGCCACCACCCGCTCGACCGTCGTCATCGCGGTCGCGAGCTGACCCTGCCCGGTGCTGACGTTGTCGACCGTCGAGATGCTCTTGACCAGCTTCGGGTCGGCGCGGATCTCGGCGACCAGGTTGCCGTCGCCGATGCCGTTGCCGCCGACGACCACCGGCCGGTCGTTGGCGAACTGGGCCGTGAAGGTGACCGCGTTCTGGTTCTTCTTCGCGGCGTCGCGGTCGACCGGCGGCAGGCCCGAGACGACCACGGTCGCCTCCGCGCCCGGCACCACGTCGTCGGAGACCGAGATGTAACCCGATTCCGTGTACGCCGTGAGCACCGACGTCAGGTCAGCGGGTGTCACCGGCACGGACCGCTGCAGCAGCGCGACGGCCAGCAGCGCACTGGACGTCTCGACGCCGTCGCTGTTGAGCGGCAGCCCGTCGGCGGGCACGGTCGGCTGCCCGGCCTTGTTGGCCAGGTTCAGCAGCCCGAACGCGTTCGCCGGGTCGAAGAACTTGTCCTGCACGGTGATCGTGCCGGTGATCCTGGCGCCGGCGACCTTGAGCATGTCGATGACGCCCTCGGCGTAGTCCTGGCCGCTGGGCAGCACCATGATCACGATCTTGCGCCCGGCGAGCCTGCCGCCGAGCAGCGCGGGCGAGACCTCGGTGGCGAAGTCCTGCGTCCGGTTGAGCTGGTCGCGGTACTGGTTCGCCTGCTCGCGGTAGTTGCTGTTGTCCTTACTCAGCGCGTCGACGCGGTTTCTGAGAGTGTCGGCAACCGGCCCATTGAGTGCGGCCGTGCCGACCACCAGCCCGATGGCCAGGGCAAGGAAGACCGCGGTGAGCGACACCACGTGGTACCGGAAGTTGATCACGCCAAAAGCCTCTTGGTCACTCGCAGACTAGAAAAGCTGTCCTAATTGGAAGACCAGATTGTCCCACCACTCGGACACCACGGAGAGATAGGCCTTGCCGACCGTGGAAACGGCGACCGCCGAGGCCATCGCCGCGACCGCGGAGAGCACCAGCAGCAGCAGCGACGAGCCGGAGATGTTCTGCTTGTACAGCCGGCTCACGCCCTTAGCATCGACCAGTTTGCCGCCGACCTTAAGCCTGGTCAGGAACGTTGACGCCATGCCGCCGCGGCCCTTGTCCAGGAACTCGACCAGGTTGGCGTGCGTGCCGACCGCGACGATGAGCGTGGCGCCCTTGTCGTCGGCCAGCAGCATGGCCAGGTCCTCGCTCGTCGCCGCCGCGGGGAAGGTCACCGCGGGCACGCCGAGCCCGTGCACCCGGTCCAGCCCGGGCGCGCGCCCGTCCGGGTAGGCGTGCACGATCACCTCGGCGCCGCAGCGCAGCACGTCGTCGGTGACCGAGTCCATGTCGCCGATGATGATGTCCGGCGAGTAGCCGGTCTCGACCAGCGCGTCGGCGCCGCCGTCGACGCCGATCAGCACCGGCTTGAACTCGCGGATGTAGGGCCGGAGCACGTCGAGGTCGGCCTTGTAGTCGTAGCCGCGCACCACGATGAGCACGTGCCGGCCGGAGATCTGCGTCTGCACGTCCGGCACGCCGACGCCGTCGAGCAGCAGGTCGCGCTCCTGCTTGAGGTAATCCATCGTGTTGGCGGCGAACGCCTCGAGCTGCACGGACAGGCCCTCGCGGGCGTCGGCCATGGCGGCGGCGACGGTCTGGGCGTCCTGCTGGATGCCGCTGGCGACGGGCTCGCCGTCGAGCAGCACGGTGCCGCCGTCGATGCCGACGACGGCGCCCTCGCTGATCCGGTCGAAGACCTCGTCGCCCAGGTCGTCGACGAGCACGATGCCGGCCTGGATCAGGACCTCGGGGCCGAGGTTCGGATAGCGCCCGGAGATCGAGGGCTTGACGTTGAGCACGGCCGCGACGCCGACGGCGACCAGCGAGTCGGCGGCGACCCGGTCGATGTCGACGTGGTCGATGATCGCAATGTCACCGGGGCGCAGCCGGCCGACCAGGCGCTTGGTCCGGCGGTCGAGTCGGGCGGTGCCGGAGACAACTCCCGGTTCGACGCTCCGGGTCCGGCGCAAGGTGGGAAGTCGCATCCCGGCCATCCTGACATGCCATTTCATGCATCACCCACGCGACATGCACAAGGTCACCGACAAAAGCGACAAAGCGCCGTCACTCCGCACAGTAACCACCGTCAGCCGCGCTTCTCCCGGTCGGCGACCGCCAGCAGCTCCTCGGCATGCGCGATGCCCAGGTCCGAATCCGGCAGGCCGGCCAGCATCCGGGCCAGCTCCCTGGCCCGCTCGGTCTCCTCGACGATCCGCACCCCGCTGGTGGTGATCGCCCCGCCCACGTCCTTCGCCACCACCAGGTGCCGGTCGGCGAACGCGGCCACCTGCGGCAGGTGCGTGACGACCAGCACCTGATGGGTGCGGGCCAGCCGGGCCAGCCGGCGCCCGATCTCGACCGCGGCCTGCCCGCCCACCCCGGCGTCGACCTCGTCGAACACCAGCGTCGGCGGCCCGCCCGCGCCGGCGAACACCACCTCTATGGCCAGCATGACCCGGGACAGCTCGCCGCCCGAGGCGCCCTTCTGCAGCGGCAGCGCCGGCGCTCCGGGGTGCGCGATCAGCCGCAGCTCGATGTCGTCGGCGCCATCGGGACCGGCCGCCACCTCGGCGCCGTCGACCGTCACGGTCGGCTCATCGCGCCCGGCGACCCGCGGCTGCACGGCGATCTCGACCCGGGCGTGCGGCATGGCCAGCCCGGTCAGCTCGACGCTGACCTGCTCGGCGAAGCGCACGGCGGCCTCCACCCGGGCTGCGGTCAGCCGCCCGGCCAGCTCGCCGACGGTCACGGCGATGCGCAGCCGCTCCCGGTCCAGCTCCTCGAGCAGCTCGTCGGAGCTGTCCAGGGCGGCCAGCTTGACCCGCGCATTGTCCGCCCAGACGATGACGCCCTCGACGTCGTCGGCGTATTTGCGGGTGAGCGCGCGCAGCGCCGCCCGCCGCTCGTAGATGACCTCGAGCCGGGCCGGGTCCGCGTCCAGCGAGCTCAGGTAGGCCGACAGCTCCGCGGAGACGTCGCCCACCAGCGTGGCGGCCTCCTCGATCCGGGCCGCGAGCTCGCCGAGCGCCGGGTCGACGGTGGCCTGCGCCTCGAGGGTGCGCCGCGCGGCGCCCAGCAGCAGGGTCGCGTCCGGCGTCTCCTCGGTGGCCTCGACGCCGCCGGCGAGCGCCTGCGCGGCGAGCGCGGCGGCGGTGCGCAGCCCCTCGGCGTGCTCGAGGCGCTGCACCTCGGCGCGCAGGTCGTCGTCCTCACCCGGCTGCGGGTCCACCCGGCTGATCTCGTCGAGGCCGAGGGTCAGCAGGTCGGCCTCGCGGCTGCGCTCGCGCGCGTGCCGGCGCCGGTCAGCGAGGTCCTCGACCACCGCTCGCCAGCAGGTGAACGTCTCCCGGTAGGTGTCGAGCAGCTTCTCGTGCTCGGGACCGGCGAAGCGGTCCAGCGCCGCGCGCTGCTCGGCCGGGCGCAGCAGCCGCAGCTGGTCGGACTGCCCGTGCACGGCCACCACCTGCTCGCCGACCTCGCCCAGCATCGACACCGGCATGCTGCGCCCGCCGACGTGCGCCCGCGAGCGGCCCTCGATGGTCACCGTGCGGCTGAGCAGCACCGAACCGTCGTCGTCCAGCTCGCCGCCGGCCTCGGTGATGCGCGTCTGCACGGCGGCGCCGAGCGTGCCGGCGAGGCGCAGCCGGCCCTCGACCACCGCCCGGCCCGGATCGGCGCGGACCCGGCCGGCGTCGGCGCGCCCGCCGAAGAGCAGCCCGAGGCCGGTAACCACCATCGTCTTGCCGGCACCGGTCTCGCCGGTGATGGCATTCATGCCCGTGGTCAGCCGCAGCGTCGTGTCATCGATGACGCCGAGCCCGGTGATGCGCAGTTCCTCCAGCACAGGCCGAAGGGTATCGGTGCCCACCGACAATTGCCCACCGCCCCTGGTCGGCGAGAATTTTTCACGACGATGGAGATCGAGTGCCTCGCCTGCGCCGAGGTGCGGCTCAGGGTCGGTCGTGAAAAATCCTCGATCAGCGTCGATTCCCGCGCCAGCCGTCGACCGGCAGCGCGAACTTGGCCACCAGGGTGTCGGTGAACGGGCGGGGTGCGAGCCGGACCAGGCGCACCGGAAGCTCGCCGCGCTGGACCGTGACCTGCGCGCCCGGCGGCAGGTCCCAGGTGCGCCGGCCGTCGCAGCAGAGCACCGCGAACGACGTGTAAGGGTCGACGGTCAGCACGAACCGCGAGGTGGGCGCGGTCACGATCGGCCTGCTGAACAGGGCGTGCGCGCTGATCGGCACCAGCAGCAGCGCCTCGACCTCGGGCCACACCACCGGGCCGCCGGCCGAGAACGCGTACGCGGTCGAGCCCGTCGGCGTGGCGCACACGACGCCGTCGCAGCCGTAGCGCGACAGCGGCCGCCCGTCCACGTCGACGAGCAGCTCGAGCATCTGCGCCCGCTGCCCCTTCTCGACGCTCACCTCGTTGAGCGCCCACGAGTCGGCGATCAGCCGGCCGTCGTACTCGGCGCGCACGTCGAGGGTGAGCCGCTCGTCCACCGTGTAGTCGCCGGCGACGATGTCGCGCACGGTCTGGTCGATGTTGTTCAGCTCGGCCTCGGCCAGGAAGCCGACCTTGCCGAGGTTGATGCCGAGCAGCGGCGCCTTCGCCGGGCGGGCCAGCTCGGCCGCGCGCAGGAACGTGCCGTCGCCGCCGAGCGCGAAGACGATCTCCACGCCCTCCGCCGCCGTCGGGTCGTCGACCGGCGTGACGCCGGCGGGCAGCTCCAGGTCGGCGACCTCCTGCGCGAGCACGCGCACCTCGAAACCGGCCGCGACCAGGTCGCGGGCGACGGTCTGGGCATGCTGCGTGCTCTGCCGGCGACCGGTATGTGTCACCAGCAACGCGGACCGCGTCACGAATCCTCCAGCGGGGGCGAAACCGACGGCAGTGCCGGTCCGGCGGAGGCTACATTGCCGGACGGCCCGGCGGCGACCACGGCCCGCACGTGGGCCTCGTCGGCCGGCGGCGCGTCCCGGCGGAACCAGAGGAAGAACTCCACGTTGCCGCTCGGCCCGGGCAGCGGGCTCGCCGCGACCCCGGCGACGCCCAGGCCCAGCCCGGCGCCGGCCGCGGCCACGTCGAGCACCGCCTCGGCGCGCAGCGACGGATCACGCACCACCCCGCCGGAGCCGACCCGCTCCTTGCCGACCTCGAACTGCGGCTTGACCATCAGCGCGAGATCGCCGCCGGGCCCGGTGCAGCCGGCCAGCGCGGGCAGCACCAGCCGCAGCGAGATGAACGACAGGTCGGCGACGGTCAGGTCCACCGGCCCGCCGAGCATGTCGGGGGTCAGGGTGCGCACGTTGGTGCGTTCCATGACGGTGACCCGCTCGTCGGTGCGCAGCGGCCAGGCGAGCTGGCCGTAGCCGACGTCGACGGCGTAGACGCGGGCGGCGCCGGCGCGCAGCAGCACGTCGGTGAAGCCGCCGGTGGAGGCGCCCGCGTCGAGACAGCGCCGGGCGTCGACCGCCAGGCCGTCGAAGGCGGCGAGGGCGCCGGCGAGCTTGTGGCTGCCCCGGGAGACGTATTCGGTCGCCGGATCGTCGCCGGTGACGACCACCGGGTCGGCCGGGTCGATCATCGTGGCGACCTTCTGCGCCACGGTGCCGCGGACCTGGACCCGGCCGGACGAGACGAGCGCGGCCGCCTGCTCCCGGGACCGGGCCAGCTTGCGGCGGACTAGCTCGGCGTCGAGACGCGCGCGGCGGGCCATCGGATCCAAACCTTTTCGGGTACGGGGGGTCAGCGGTCGATGCTAGCCAAGGTCTCCTGGAGCACCTGATGCGCGGCCTCGTACTCGGCGATCTGGTCGGCCGGCGCGAGCGTGGCGGCGTTGGCCAGCGACTGCAGGACGGCGTCGACGGCGGGATGCCCGGTGCCCTGCGCGCCGTCGTCCGGCCGGTCCGCGTCGTCCGCGATCCGGTTCTCGTCCGGCCGGTACGCCGGGGCGGGCGGCTCGGGGCGGTACGCCGGCGCCTGGGGCTGCGGCGGTCCGGGGCGGAAACCTCCGGGTGGCGGCGCCGGGCGGAACCCTCCCGGCGGCGGTCCGGGGCGATGGGTCGCGGGCGGCTGCTGGTTCGGATACGTCACGGCGTTGCCTCCGGCGCGGCGGGATCGGTGGTCTGCTGCGCCTCGGGCTCAGCCGGCGATGCGGCCTTCGCCTTCGGCGCCTTGGCGGCGGCCTTCTTCGCCACGGCCTTCCTGGGCGCGACCTTCTTCGCCGCGGTCTTGCGGGCGGCGGGCGGCGGCAGCTCGGTGGCAGCCGCGGCTTCCTTCACCTGCGCGGTCGGGGCGGCGACGGTCCCGGCCGGAGCGGTGCTGGTGCCCTTCACCGGCGCGACCTCGGCGGGAGCCGGCTTGGCGGGAGCGCCCTTGGCGGAAGCCGGCTTGGCGGGAGCCGACTTGGCCGGTGCGCCCTTGACAGGACGCTGCTTGGCGGGAGCGGCGGGAGCGGCGGGAGTGGCCTGCTTGGGCGCCACGCGCGCCGGGGAGATCGGTGCCGCCGCGGCGGCCGGCATCGCGTTCGGGGTCGCCTTGACCGCCTTCTTCGCGACCGCCTTCTTCGCCACGGCCTTCCTGGCCGGCATCACGGGGGCCGGGCCGTCACCGGCCGGCACCGCCGGCGCCGCGTTCGCCCGGGCCCGGGCGTCACGCAACTGCCGCTCCAGGTCGCGCACCCGGGTGTTCAGGTCGGACACCTCGTCGGCCGTCGCCAGCCCCACGAGGCCCAGCGCGCGGTCCACCTCGTAGCGCACGATGTTGGTCAGCGCCTCACGGTTGGCGACGCCCGTCGACAGCAGGTCCTCGACGAGTCCCTGCAACTGCACGGCGGTCGCGCCGCCGCGGTGCACGAGATCGCCCGCCACCTGCTGGGCCTTCTTGCGTGGTGCCTCGGTCAATCCGAGCGCCAGCTCCAGATACGCCCGCCATGCGTCCTGCATGTCAGCTCCCCTCCGACTCCGCCACGCCGTTGCGCTGGTGTCACGCTACCGGGCGGAACGGCGGGTGTGCTGCGGTACCGTGCGGTGCGTCAGGGTGGTGTGGCGGAGGGGGTCCGAGGGAATTGGCAAGCGTAGACGAGTGCCGGCAGGCGCTGCATGATCTCGCCGCCCGGCTGGACGCCAATGCGGAGACCCGCGGCAGACTCGATCTGGACCGCACGCTCGCCTGCCGGGTGCCGGACCTGGACACGGCGTTCCACGCCCGGCTGGCCGGCGGCCGCCTGGTCGACATCGCCGACGGCGACGACCCGAAGGCGAAGATCGCCCTGATCGCCGACAGCGACAACCTCATCGCGCTGGTCACCGGCAGGCTCGACGTCACCCGGGCGATCGCGGCGCGCCAGGTCTCGATCAAGGCCAACCCGTTCGACCTGCTGAAGCTGCGCAAGCTCCTCTGACTCCGCGTACGTCCCAGGACGTACGCGACAGGCCGCGCTGGGCCGGACGCCGGCGGGCCGCGGCCTGGCGACGATGGGACGCATGACAGCACCCGTCGAAACCCGGCGCCTGACCAAGCGGTTCGGCACGGCGACCGCCGTCGACTCGCTGGACCTGACCGTCCGCGCGGGCGAGGTCTACGGCTTCCTCGGACCGAACGGCGCCGGCAAGACCACGACCCTGCGCATGCTGCTGGGCCTCGTCCGGCCCACCTCGGGAGAGGTGCGCCTGTTCGGCCTGCCGCCCGGGCGCCTCGACGGGGTCGGCGCGCTGATCGAGGGCCCGGCCTTCTACCCGTACCTGAGCGGCCGCGACAACCTGCGCGTGACGGCCCACCACGCCGGCGTCCCGGCCGCCCGGGTCGCGGCCGTGCTCGACCAGGTCGAGCTGACCGGCCGGGCCCGGGACCGGTACGCGACCTACTCGCTGGGCATGAAGCAGCGGCTCGGCGTGGCCGCCGCCCTGCTGAAGGATCCGCGCCTGGTGGTGCTCGACGAGCCGACCAACGGCCTCGACCCGGCCGGGATGGCCGACATGCGCCTGCTCGTGCGGCGCCTCGGCGCGGCCGGCTGCACGGTGCTGCTCTCCAGCCACCTGATGACCGAGGTGCAGGAGCTCTGCGACCGGGTCGGCATCCTCGCCGGCGGTCGGCTGGTGGCCGAGAGCACGGTCGCCGAGCTGCGCGGCGACCGCACGCTGCGGCTGGTCGCGACTCCCCTGGACGCCGCCGCGGCCCGGGCCCGCGCCCTGCTCGGCACCGACGCCGTCCGGGTCACCGACGGCGGCCTGGACCTGGCCGTCGCGCCGGACCGCGCGGCCGAGGTGAACGCGGCGCTGGTCGGCGCGGGCATCGCGGTCAGCGAGCTGCGCACCGAGGAACGCAGCCTGGAGCAGGCCTTCTTCGCCCTGACCGGAGGCAACACCGATGACTGACCACATCCGCGCCGAGACGCTCAAGCTGGTGCGCCGCCCGGCGACGTGGGCGCTGCTGGCGATCGCGCTCACCCTGAGCGTGACCTTCACCTACCTGATCCCGTACGCGGGGTACGCGGGCGGCACCGGCGGGCCGCGCGCCGACCGCGGCCTGGACGCGCTGCTCCCGGACCGGCTGGTCGGCAACTCGATCGGGGGCCTGCCGGTGTTCCTGGGCTCGCTGATGCTGATCCTCGGCGTGCTGTCGGCCGGCGGCGAATACGCCTGGGGCACCTGGAAGACGGTGCTGACCCAGGACCCGGCCCGCCTGCGGGTGTACGCCGCCAAGCTGGTGACCGTCTGCCTGGCCGCCCTCGCCGGCGTCGTCGCGGTCTTCGCCGCCGGCGCGCCGGCGAGCCTGATCATCGCGCTCACCGAGGACCGGGCGGCCGACTGGCCCGGCGTGACCGACCTGGCGACCGGCGTCGGCGCCGGCTGGCTGATCGCGGCGATGTGGACGGTGCTCGGCACCCTGCTCGGCATCGCGCTGCGCGGGGTGGCGCTGCCGGTCGGCCTGGGCCTGGTCTGGCTGCTCGCGGTGCAGAACCTGCTCGCCCTGATCGCCGCGCCGCTGCTGGACTGGGTGGCCCGGGCGCAGCAGGGCCTGCCCGGCCCGAACGCGGGTTCGCTGGTCGCGGCCCTCGGCGCGGGCGCGGACACGCCCGGCGTGCAGGCGGTCGTCGGCGGCGGGCAGGCGGCGGCGGTCGTGGCCGCCTATCTGCTGGTGTTCGCCGCGCTGGGCGGCGCGCTGCTGCGCCGCCGTGACATCCTGTGAGCGTCATGAAGCGGGTGCGGAGATATCTGCCGGACGGGCTGCTGGCCCTGGCCCTGGTGGGCGCCGGCCTGATCGGCACGGCGCCGGCCGGCCACAACCAGGGCATCGACTCGGTACCCGGCTGGGCGTACCTGCTGGTGATCACCGCGGCGCTGGCGACGGCGGCGCGCCGCCTGGCGCCGATCGCGGCGCTGACGGTCTGCGCGGCCGCGGTGAGCCTCTACCTGCTCGGCGGTCAGCCGTTCGGGCCGATCCTGCTGAGCCTGGTCGTGGCGATCTACTCGGTGGGCGCGCACCGGCCGCTGAAGCAGGCGGTGGTCGCCGCGGCCCTGGCCTTCGCCGCGGTGCTCCTCGGCGGCCTGATCGGCGACGGCCTGAGCCTGGACGCGATCGCTCCCCCGCTGGCCTGGGCGGCCGGCCCGCTGGCGGTGGGTGTCACGGTGCGGGTCGGGCGCGAGCAGCGGGTGCAGACCCGCCGCGACGAGGCCCGCCGCCAGGCGGACGCCGAACGGCTGCGGGTCGCGCAGGAGGTGCACGACGTGGTCGGCCACGGCCTGGCGGCGATCAACATGCAGGCCGAGATCGCCCTGCACCTGCTGGCGAAGCAGCCCGGGCAGGCGGAGGCGGCGCTCACCGCGATCAGCCGCACCAGCCGCGAGTCCCTCGACGAACTGCGCGCCACCCTCGGCGCGGTCCGCCGCGGCGACTCCGTCGACGACCGCTCCCCGGCGCCGGGCCTGGCCCGGCTCCCGGAACTGGTGGACCGCACCCGCTCGGTGGGGGTACCGGTGACGGTCGAGCTGGCCGGGCCGCTGGCGGCGCTGCCGGCGGCGGTGGACCTGACCGCGTACCGGATCGTGCAGGAGTCTCTGACCAACGTGCTGCGGCACGCGGGCACGGCCTCGGCGTCGGTCTCGGTCGCCTGCACCGACGAGGAGGTCACCGTGTCGATCAGCGACACCGGCCGGGGCGGGCCGGCGACGATCACGCCCGGCCACGGACTCGCCGGGATGCGCGAACGCGTCTCGGCGCTCGGCGGCTCGCTGACCGCGGGCCCGCGCCCCGGTGGCGGCTTCGCCGTGACCGCGAACCTGCCGGTGCGCCGGTGACCGGCCCCGCCCGCGACGACGGCACCCCGATCCGCGTGCTCATCGCCGACGACCAGGACCTGGTGCGCATCGGCCTGCGCGCGCTGCTGGAGAGCGAGGACGACCTGGTCGTGGCCGGCGAGGCCGCCGACGGGCTCGGCGCCGTCGACCTGGCCCGCACTCACCGGCCCGACGTCGTCCTGATGGACGTGCGGATGCCCGGCATCGACGGCATCGAGGCGACCCGCCGCATCGCCGCGGACCCGGCGCTGGCCGGCACCCGGGTGATCGTGCTGACCACCTTCGAGATCGACGCCTACGTGTTCGACGCGCTGCGGCACGGCGCCAGCGGCTTTCTCACCAAGGACACCAAGCCGGCCGAGCTGGTCCGCGCGATCCGCCTGGTCGCCGGCGGCGAGGCGCTGCTGTCCCCTTCGGTCACCCGGCGGGTCGTGCGCGAGTTCGCGTCCCGGCCGGCCCGGGTGCTGCGCCCGCACCCGCGGCTGGACGCGCTGACCGACCGCGAACGCGAGATCGTCGGCCTGGTCGGCGAGGGCCTGAGCAACGACGAGATCGCGGCCCGGCTGATGGTGAGCCCGGCGACGGCCCGCACCCACGTCAGCCGCGCGATGGTGAAGCTGCACGCCCGCGACCGCGCCCAACTGGTGGTCTTCGCCTACCAGTCCGGCCTGGTCGACTAGCGCGGCGGGCCTTGCGGCGCGCGTTCGCGCGCCCCGGCCCGGCTCGGTCGGCCGATGGCGTTCCATTGCCGGACCTTTGGAGAGATCGACCGCCCGAATGGCCGTCATTCGGGCGGGTGAAGTCCGGGGAAGTGCATTCGGCGGGGCTATCCGAACCATTTTTGTGAATGGCCGGCCGGCGGCGCCTGCCCGCGCTCGTGAACCGCCGTCGAGCTGCGAGTTCCGACCTCGTCGAGGGACCGGACAGCCCTTACCGCCCGGCCTTTCCGGCTACCCCGGACGTGTCCTGTCACCCGTCCGGTATCAACGTGGGCCTTTCGGCCATTTACGTGATCCCCGGCCGCTGCTTTACCTTTTGATTTCCGGCCGCGTCGCCCGACCGGTCCGGAGTGCATTCCCCCAGCCGAAGCCGCCGCGTCGATCGGAGAAGCCGCATGAGTCCGGACCCGCGTTTCGAGCGGGCCGTCCTCGGCGCGTTCCGGGCCGCGGTCGAGCGCTACTGCACGGTCGTCAGGGCCGGCGACGTCGACCCGGGTTCGCTGCGGATCTCGGTTACGGTCGCGACCCGGGCGCCGATGGGCCGTGACTTCGCCGGGAAGGTTCACCGGATCGTGCACCCGGAGACCCACCGGCGGCTGCCGCTGGCCCGGGTCGTCTCGGTCGTGTGCACTGTGGACCCGAGCCTGCCCGATGATCCCGGCCACCGTTTCCTCATCCAGCCGCCGGCCCTGCCGGCGCCGAAGCAGGCGCTGCCGCCCACCCGGCTCGGGCCGCAGGAGCTGCCACCTACCCGGCTCGGACCGCAGGAGCTGCCGCGGACCCGGCTCGAATCGCAGGAGCCGCCGCGGACCCGGCTCGAATCGCAGCAGGCGCACCCGCCGCAGGCTCCCCCGGCACCGGTTCAGCCGCCGGTGACCGCGCAGCTGACCCTGCGGTACGGCGCCGACTTCCACTGGGTCTGCCATCTCGCGTCCGCGCCCGGCTGGGTGCCGCTGGGCCGGTGGATCGGGCGGCAGCACGACGCCTCGGTGCGGCTGCCCGAGTACGCCACGTTCCTGCCCCGCGGCGAGCTCGTCTACCTGCGTCACGACGGGCACCGCGTCGAGTTCGCCCGGTCCCGGGTCCGCCCCGACTACCTCGTCAGCGTCGACGGTTCGCCGCTGCACCCGGGCGGCCACCTGATCCAGGCCGGCCCGGCCGGCTCGATCGAGTACGCGGACGGCGCCGCCTCGCGCACCCGGCTCGACTATCTCCTCGCCTGGGACGGTGGCCATGGATGACGCGCAGGAACCGGCGATGGTCATCGACCTGAGCGGGCCGAACTGGCACGTCCAGCTGACCGTCGCCCCGCCGGTGAACCCCGACCGCAAGCCCGTCGACTTCGACGTGCCGATGATCGGTGCCGGCGCGAGCGGGCAGCTGCGCCGGATCCGTACCGAGGTCATCTTCACCACCGCGGCCAACGAGCGCAACGGCTGGCAGAACTGGCACGTCAAGATCTACGGCTGCGCCGACCTCGGTGACGCCGAGGCCCTGCGCCAGCACCTGCACGAGCAGGCCAGCGCGCTGCAGCGGGCGAACCAGTATCTGGGCGGACACGGGCGCCGCACCCCGATCGAGCCGCCGTGGGCGGTGGTGCCGGTGCAGGTGGTCCGCGGCGACGGCCAGCTCGAGCAGCTCTCCGGCGCGGTCACCACCCGGCTCGGCACCCCGTCCGATCAGATCGTCGCCCAGTTGTACCGCCGGCTGCCGTCCTGGATCGGCGAGGGCGCCCGCCCCGACCTGTACCTGCTGGCCGTGTCGCCGCAGATCGACCTGCTCAAGTGGGAGTCGCTGCGGCGCTGGCCCGGCACCGAGCACCTGATCGACTTTCGGCAGCTCGCCGCCGGCCTGGACCAGTTGCACCAGCTCAAGTGGGCGCACTGCGACCTCAAGCCGGACAACGTCTGCTGGTGCACGTACCAGGAGACCAGCGGCTACGTGCTCATCGACACGGACGCCGCCACCCAGGCCGACCCGCCGCCGTCCGTGCTGCGCGGCACCGAACTCTACGAGTACGGCGGCCTGCGCCGGCTGCGCACCGACCCGGCCCGCGGCTGGCACCTGAGCCCCGGCCTGCTCTACGCCCAGGACCGGTTCGGCCTGATGATCGTGGTGCTGTGTGCCCTGGCCGGCCGGCACTGGGTGGAGAACACCCTGCTGAACATGGACCCCGACGACCCGCGCCACCGCGTCGCCGACAGCGAGCCGGCCGTGCAGAAGGCGCTGCGCGAGCACTGGGCCGACCCACGGTGGCGGCCGCTGATCGCGGTGCTGGCCGAGCCCTTCGGCACCGGGCCACGCGGGCAGATCGCCCTCGAGGCGTCCCAGCCGTGGGCCGAGGCGTGGCTGGCCGCGGTCATCGAGGCCGAGCAGCGCTGCGACCGCGACGGGTCCCCGCAGCCGGTCCCGGCCGCGACCGAGCTTCTCTCCGCGTACGCGGGCCACATCGAGGCGGTCCGGACGTACGCCCAGCACGGCCCGGCGACGCGCCCGGAGCGGGTGCACCGGGCGTACGACGCGATCGGCAGCCGGGCGCAGGAGGTGGCGCTGCGCCAGGCCGTGCTCTGGCTGTCGATCTGGTGTCTGGGCGCCGTCGCCGTCGCGGTGGCGCTGGGTGTTCTGGTGGGCGGGGGATGAGATGACCGATTCCTGGCGCGTGGCGCTGCGAGACCGGGTGGCCCGGCGGTGCGGCGAACCCGACAAGCATTTCGCCCGGTACGGCTACACGTTCGGCAACTGGATCGACGCTCCGCCGGGCGCCCGGCTGCCGGCGTTCCTCGAGGTCGAGGCCGGCGTCGCCGACTACCTGAGGGTGGCCGCGCAGACCGGCCGCCACCTGGGCACGGTCGCCGGCCTGGCGATCGGGGGCGCCGCGGCGACGCTCGTGTTCCTCGTCGTCTGCGTGGTCGCCTGATGCTGTGGTCGCGGACGTCCCCGCCGGCCAAGGACCCCTCGGAGCGTTTCGGCAAGGCCTGCCCGGTCTGCCGGCAACTGCTCGGCGGCGGCACGCCCCCGATGGACCCGCAGACCGGCCGGTTCCAGATGCCGCCGTCGTTCCGGCTCGAGGTCGGCGCCCCCGACGGCCGCAACGGCCTGCCGTGGCGGGTGACGATGCTGGCCGGCAACTACCGGCCGGCGGAGTCGACCGATCCGGTCTTCAACGAGCACGAGATCGACTTCAGCTACCTGCTCTGCGGCGGCGGGCACATCTTCCCCGACGCGACGCCGGTCTTCCACACCGGAGCCGGCCGCGGCACCGACAACGTCCAGCAGAAGATCGACGACTGGAACATGGTCGCCGCGATGGGCGCGCCCGCCAGCGGCAAGACCTACCTGCTGGTCCGGATGCTGAAGCAGAACCTCGACAACCTGACGCACTGGAGCGCCCAGGACGATCCGGGCCGGATCCGGCTGCGCAAGCTCAGCCCCCTCGAGGAGCTGCCGCTGGCCGCCCGGATCGCCCGGTACAACGAGACCCGGCAGACCGGCGAGGCGATCCAGCCCACCGGCACCGACCGGCAGGCGACCCCCGCCGGCATGCTCGACGACCAGCTCCGCGACGCCCTGGCCGCGATCCAGGAGCTGATCCGCCGCACGGTCGTCGACGGCGAGCGCCGCGCCAAGCAGTGGGGCAGGCAGTTCCGCCAGCCGCTCGTGCTGCGCACCGACACCGGCGAACGCCGCACCTGGACCGGGGTCGCCGACCTGCCCGGCGAGCTCTTCGACGAGCAGGGCACCAACCGGCGCGAGGCCGGCATGCTGCGCTCGTTCGACGCCCTGCTCTGGGTCGTCGACCCGGCCGTCGCGCCGAACGCCACCGACTGGATGGCCACGGAGTCCGTCACCGAGGAGCGCCTGCTGCTCAACGGCAGCCTGCGGCCCGGCACCGTCAGCGCCTACGGCGCCGAGGTCGTCCGCGGCAACCGGGAGTCCATTCAGGACGGCATCGGCGAACAGATCACCATGGTCGACGGCCTGTTCGCGATCGACGAGGGCCGGCCGCTGCAGATGCTCGTCGCCATCACCAAGTGCGACCTGATCCGCGCCGCGCTGGAGAAGCCGGGCCTGAACCTGCTCGACATCGGCGCGCCCGGCGACGTCGAACGCGGCACCGCCAGCTACCTCGCCTTCGCCGTCGAACGGTGGGCACAGCGCCGCACCCCCACCGATCCCGGCGCCGCCCAGCTGCTCACCTACCTGTGGGGAGCCACCCACACCGAGCCCGCCGTCCGGCAGCGCCGCGCCGTCCAGGTCGCCCGCGGCCTGCTCGACCACTTCTCCCAGCCGGACGAGTTCTGGAAGCTCGTGCACGTCGGCACCGACAACGAGATCCACATCCCGGGCGGCGACGTCATGGCCGAGGTGCCGCAGCACATCCGGGTGCCGTCCATCGACGAACACCTCGACAGCGCCCTGCAACCCGGCTCCGACGGACAGATCCTGCTCCGCGACCTGATCATGTCAGCGGTCGGCTGCGGCCTCGCCTACGGCCTCGGCCAGCAGAGCGCCCTGTACCGCATGCACCGCGAGCCGTGGATCACCATGCGGTTCTTCCTCTGCTCGCCGCTGGCCACCGTGCCGATCGCCGTCGACGACATCCGGCTCAAACCGCTCGACCCGCGCGGCCGTTTCCCCCGCGTCGACGAACGCGCCGCCGCACTCACCCAGCTCCTGCTGGCCGTACTCGGGAGGGCTCGCCGATGACCAACGGCATGATCATGGTGCAGTGGGCCGACCTGACCGGCCGCGGCTTCAGCCCCCACGAGGTGGGCCCGGCCGCGCCGCGGGAGTACTGGGCGGCCGCCGAGCGCCTGCTGCAGGCCGACCTGAGCCAGCCGCCGGAGGGCATCCGTTCCACGGTCGGTCATCCGATCTGGACCCTGCGCCGGGTGAAGGTGCAGGGCCGGTGGCTGTGGTGCTTCGTCGTGCAGGGGCGCCGCGGCCCCTTCGGCGTCGCCGGCACCTGCCGCTTCGCGTTCGCAACCGGGGACGTCCCGGCCCTGCAGGCCTGGACCGACGGTTGCGAGATCGCCGCCGGCGACCAGGGCCTCCCGCCCGTGCCCTACGACGCCGCCTGGTTCGAGCAGACCGTGATGCACGTGCTCGGCGGCATCGTGGTCCGGCAGTCCGCCGTGCCCGTGTCGGGCGGCCCGGCCGAGGCGGCGGCGCTCATCCCGGCCGCGCTCAAGGTCCTGCCCGAACGCCAGTCGCGCGCCTGGTCCTGGTCGACGTGCATGCTGCAACGGCCCGACTCGCCGGACCTGCGGGTGGTGTCCGGCGCCTGGCCCGACGAGTTCCGGCGCAGCGAACCGAACCGCGCCGAATCCATCGACCACTGGTTCCGCCGCGGGCCGGTGACCGAGGCGGAGGTCAAGGCCCGCCTCGCCCGCGACGACGCCCGCCGCGGCTTCGAATATCTGGTGCACTACGCCAGCATCGGCAAACCCCCCGCGGCCGACCTGCTCAAGGACGACTGTTCACTCGATGAGATGCTGATCGAGCTGAGCCACGCCAACCACGTGCCGACCTGGCACGACGTGCCGTCCATGCTGGAGACCCCCGGCGGGGTCCGGCGGCTGGCGGCCAATCACCGGCCGCTGGTCGAGCAGTGGGCCGCGAACGATCCGACCACGGCCATCGCCCGGCTGCGGGCCGACTTCGCCGCGCCGCTCGCCGACGACGTGCTCCGGGGCGTGGTCGGGGCGCAGGACGACACGTCCAAGAATCTCCTCGGGCTGCCCACCGAGGCGGCGCCCGAGCTCACCGACTGGCACGACCACCTCGCCGCGCTGCTGCAGAGCTGCTACCGGACGCGGGCCGCGCTGCGCGAACACACCGACGGCTGGATCGCATCGGACGCGGTGCTCGGCGACGATCGCGACCTCTCCGCCGCCCGGAGCTGGCTGCTGAAGCTGGGACTGACGCCGCAGGACGACCCCGAATACTTCCCGCCCAGCCGCGACATCATCGTCGGCGAGCTCAACGAGCATCACGAGTACACGCCGAAGGTCGCCGGCGAGCTTGCGCTGGCCCGCCATCCGCTGGCCCTGCTGGATTCGGTGGTGAAGGAGTTGCCGCCGCTGCCGGCGCACACGGCCGCGACGATTCTGTGGATGTCGGCGACCCGGCACCCCGGGCGCCCGCCGGATTCCGAGGCCCGCCTGGTCCAGCCCCTCGCCGCCGCCCTCACCCGCAGCGGCCTGCGCGGCGAGCCCGCCGAGCCGTGGGTCGAGGACCTGCTCGGCACCATCATGGACCAGCTCGCGACCCGCCGCTCCACCCGGCTGAACCGGATCATGTGGGGCGCCCTCGACGCGCTGCTCGAGCTCGATCCGCACGCCCCGCGTGGAACGTCGCTGGCCGCGCGCTGCCTGGCCATCGGCTACGACGGCGCGCCGCACTCCGTCGCCTCCGCCCTGCGACTCGCGAAGAGCCGGCTGGCCGCGGCGGAACAGCCGCGGCCCCAGTCGCCGGCGGGCCGGGAGGCCGGGGTCGATCCGTTCGCCGCGAGGGTGCACACCACGCGCCTGCCCTGGCGGCTCCGGCTGGGCAACTGGGTGTGGGAGCAGCGCTACAGCATGCGGCAGCGATACCTCATCGCGACCGGCCTGGCCGTCGCGGCGCTCGCGACCGCCGGCGTGTCGATCGTCGTTCGCCTGGACCCGGACCCGGCACCCCCGCGGCAGAAGACCGCCGCGGCGCCGGCGATGGACCGGACACGCGAGACGACCGCACCGCGCCCGGATCAGTTCCGCCCGGATCCGTTCCCGATCGTCCTGAAGCCGCGCCCCGACAACCAGCCCTACGATCCCAAACGCGACTATCAGTATTTCCAGAAGAAGTTCGATGCCGTATGGAAAGTCGGCGATCCCGAATCGATCGAGATCATCACCTACGGTGGCGACCCCGAACGGGGAAAGCAGCTGATGCGCAACCTGATGGACGACGACCGGCTGCAGACCGTGCAGCTCACGACACGGGCCAGCGACGAGAACCCGCCCGCCGGCGTCCTGCCCGGCTCGATGGTCGGCATCGTGGAATTCCTCTGACGCAAAAACGGCGGGGGCCGGCCGGCCCCCGCCGTCATCGTCCGTCTACTTGAAACGCCACCGCGGCACGGTGCCCTCGTCGCCGCT
Source organism: Actinoplanes sp. NPDC026623 (assembly GCF_040638275.1). Classification (NCBI taxonomy): domain Bacteria; kingdom Bacillati; phylum Actinomycetota; class Actinomycetes; order Micromonosporales; family Micromonosporaceae; genus Actinoplanes; species Actinoplanes sp. NPDC026623. The sequence continues at coordinate 18,875 of NZ_JBEZXZ010000134.1, forward strand.
CTCGGTCTCGGGCAGCGCCGGAAGCGTCTCCGGCGCCACCGCACGGGTCGCCGACTCGTCCGCCGGCCAATCCTGATAACCGGAACGGTCGGCCTTGGCCTTCCGCGGGCCCGGGAACCGCAGCGTACGGCGGGTGGCCTGCTCCGGCGCCCCGCCGTTCAGCCGGTGCAGCTCCTCGCTGCGCCACCGGTCCAGCTCCCGCTTGCGGATCTCCGTCTGCACGTGTGTCTCCCGGCCGGCGGTCTCCTTACGGATCTCCTCCTGCCGAGCCGCCTGCGCCTTGAGGTCGTGCTGTTCCTGCTCCCGCTCGAACTCGATCCTGGCCCGCGCCGCCTGCACGTCGCTCTTCTCCGCGGTGGCCAGGATCTCGTCGTAGACGGTCGCCGGCCCGATGTTGAGCAGGAACTTGGTGAGCACCGGCAGGATCTCGATCGCGGTGATGAACAGCAGCAGGGTCAGGTATGCCGTCTTCAGCGTCGCGTTGCTGTCGGTGATCTGGCTCAGCGCCTCCAGCTGCGCGAGCAGGCCCCGGTCGTTCCCGCTGTCGATGAGATAGCGGTCCTCCTCGGCCTGCTTCAGGCTCTTGAGCCGCGCCAGCTCGGACTCCTTGGTCGCCAGGTCGGACTGCGCGGTCGCCTGCTCCTTGGAGCTCGTCGCCTTCTGCCGCTCGAGCGCGTCGTTCTTCGACCTGTCGAGCCGCCCCTTGGCGGCGTCCCGCTGGTCCCGCAGCTCACCCGCGGCCCTCAGCTTCGTCTTGTACGCCGGGCCGCCGCCCCGCTGCCCGGTGCCGTCCGTGCCGTCGAACTCGGCGATCGCTGCCGCACGCGCCTCGGAGTAGCGCTTGTCGAGCTTGTCGTACTCGGCCTGGTCGCGCTCGACCGCGGGGTCCTTGCCGACCAGGTCCTCGATCAGCGAACCGGCCGCGACCTGCTGCAGCCGGGTCACCTCGACCTGCAGGCCGGGTATCACCGCGAAGCGCGAGTCGGTCTTGAGCTTCTGCTCGTAGACGTTGCGCTCGACCTGCCGGGTGACGGTCAGCTGCGCCTGGATCTCCTGCTGGAAGATCCACAGCACCAGCGGCGTCGAGACGACCGCGCCGATGACCAGCGCGAGCAGGATGCGGGGCACCAGCGTGGCCAGGTTCTGCCACCACTTCTCGCGGCGGCCCGCGGCGGCGACGAGCCACCGGTCCAGGTTGGCGATGGCGAGCGCCCACAGCAGAGCGATGACGACGGCGGGCAGCAGCGGTGCGCGTACCCCCGTGTGCAGGGCGAAGCCCGCGGAAAGCCCGGCCATGCAGGCGGTCGTGAGTACGATGCCGCCGAGCCCGGAGAACTTGCGTTTCTCCCGGGGGCTACGCGACAGCGTGTCGGGATCGGCACCGGAGAGCCAGATCAGCAGGCCTCGACGCGGAGGCGTCCTGTCCTTGTGTGTACGTGCTGCCACTGGTCGTCGACTCCCGTCGGGGCCACCACAAAGCGTCGGAACCGACCTCTGGGTGTCCACTATCTCCGGCCGCGCCGAGCGGGGAAATCCCCCGTAGGCGTGGCGCCTGCCGGTGATCAACGACGGCCCCGCACCGCGGTTATCCGCCGTTCGGACAGCCTCGACGACCGAGTAGGCAGAGCGGCCGCTCACATGACGACGGCCCGCCCCGCCCTCATGCGGGCGGAACGGGCCGTCGGTGACGCTCGTGGTTCAGGCGGGCAGTCCCCAGCCGGTCAGCAGTTCGCGCGCCTCGTCCGAGCCGGCCTGCACCGTGCCGCCGCCCCAGTACACCCCGGCGAGCAGGCGCAGCGCGTCCACCGGCGTTCCGGACCCGGCGAGCTTTCCGGGCGCCAGCCGCCAGCCGCCGAGCTCGTCGGCGCCGGCCGGGATCCGGGCGGCGCCGGCCTCGCCGAACAGCCCCGACAGGTCGGCCGCCACATAGGTCGGGCGGCGTTCCGGCGGCGCCTGCAGCAGGTCCGCCGGCCCGCTCACGCCGGTCAGCACGAGCAGGCAGTCCATTCCCGCGCCCACCGCACCCTCGATGTCCGTGTCGAGCCGGTCCCCCACGGCCAGCGGCCGGGTGGAGTGCGACAGCGACGCGGCCGTCTTGAACAGCGCCGGAGCCGGCTTGCCGACGATCACGTCGGGATCCCGGTTCAGCGCCGTGCGCAGCACCGACACCAGCGAGCCGTTGCCCGGCAGCGGGCCGCGCGGGCTCGGCAGGGTCCGGTCCGTGTTGGTCGCCATCCACAGCGCACCCGCACGCACCGCGAGGGACGCCTCGGCGAGGATCCGCCAGCCGACGTCGGGCCCGTAGCCCTGCACGACGGCCGCCGGCCCGTCCTCGAGCCGCTCCACCGGGACGAGGCCGACGTCGCGGACCTCGGCCCGCAGCGCCTCCGCGCCGACCACCAGCACCGGAGCCCCCGCGGGCAGCCGCTCGGCGAGCATGGCCGCCGCCGCGCCGGCCGAGGTCAGCACCTCGTCGGCGGCGGCGGACACACCCATGCCCGTCAGCAGGTCGGCGACGTCGGCGGCGCGCCGCGACGCGTTGTTGGTCGCGTACGCGATCGCCGTGCCGGACGAGCGCAGCCGCTCGACCGCCTCGGCCGCACCGTCGATCGGCTTGTCGATCAGGTAGATAACGCCGTCAAGGTCGAAGATGACCAGGTCGTAGGCGCCGACCAGGCTCACGCCCCGGTCTCCTTGTCGCCTTCCGCCACGCTGCCGGCCGGCCGGTCGACGACCTCGCCGTCACCGGCCTTGCCGTCGGCGACTTCCTCGACCGGTTCGTCGTCCTCGTCGTCGTCCTCGTCGTCCTCGTCGTCCTCGTCGTCCTCGGACTCATCGTCGTCATCGGAGTCGTCGTCGAGGTCGTCCTCATCGTCGAGGTCGTCATCGTCATCGTCATCGTCATCGTCGGACTCGTTGCCGTCGAGGTCGTCGTCCTCGTCCCGCTCGTCGTCCTCGTCCGCGCGAGCCTCGGCCGCCTCGGCCGGGTTCTCGTCGTCGTCCTCGTCCGGCTCGTCGCCCTCGATCGTGACGCCGTCGAGCTCGAGCAGCCGCTCCGCCGCGTCGGTGAGACCGTCCTGGTCGGTGGCCGCCGCCCGGGCGAACCACTCGCGGGACTCGTCACGCCGGCCTGCGGCGAGCAGCGCGTCGGCGTAGGCGTACCGCAGCCGGGCCGCCCAGTCGGCGTCCTCGTCGGCGGTCAGCTCACGCACCTGCAGCATGGCCACGGCCGCGTCGTGCTGGCCGAGGTCGCCGCGGGCGCCCGCCGCCACGATCAGCAGCTCGATCGCGCCGGCCTTGTCGAGCGCCTCCTTCTCGGCGCCACGGAACAGGTCGATCGCCCGCTCCGGGCGGCCCAGCGCGCGCTCGCAGTCGGCGAGCTCGGCCAGGTGGGTCTGCCGGCCCGTCATCCGGTGGTACGTCCGCAGCTCCGCGATCGCCGTGGTCCAGTCACCCGCGGCGTACGCGGCGAGGCCGACGGCCTCCCGCACGACCGCGATCCGCGACGCGAGCCGCCGCGCGGCGATGGCGTGGTTCAGCGCGAGCTCGGAGTCCTCGTCGATGATCTGGCCGGCGGCCACGAGGTGCCGGGCGACCCGGTCGGCGGTGTCGCGCGAGAGGCTCAGCAGCTCGGCGCGCACCTCCTTGTCGAGGTCGGTCGCGACGACGTCCTCGGGCAGTTCCGGCGCCCGGAAAGCGGCCTGCTCCTCGCGCTCCACGAAGACGCCCTCACCACGCGGTCCGCGTTCGTCACGCGGTCCACGGTCATCGCGGGGGCCACGGTCGTCACGGGGTCCACGATCGTCACGGGGTCCACGATCGTCACGCGGTCCACGATCGTCACGCGGTCCACGATCGTCACGCGGTCCACGGTCATCGCGGGGGCCACGGTCGTCACGAGGGCCACGGTCGTCACGAGGGCCACGGTCGCGGAAGCCGCCGTCGCGCGGGCCACGGTCGCCGCCGCCGGAGTAACCGCCACGGTCACGGTCGCCACCGCGGAAGCCGCCGCCCTGGGGACGGTCACCCTGGGGACGGTCACCCTGCGGGCGGTCACCCTGCGGACGGTCACCCTGCGGACGGTCGCCCCGGTATCCGCCGCTGCTGCGGCTGTCGGGCCGGTCACCGCCACGGAAGCCGCCGCGGTCTCCCTGCGGGCGGTCCCCCTGGGGACGGTCGCCGCGGAATCCGCCGGAACCGCCCTGGTAGCTGCCGCGCGAGCCGCCCTCGGAGCGGTCGCCGCCCCGGAAGCCGCCACGGTCGCCGCCACCGGAGTAACCACCACGGTCGCCGCCCTGGGGACGGTCGCCACCGCTGCGGTACCCGCCGCCCTGGGGACGGTCGCCGCCACTGCGGAAGCCGCCGCTCTGCGGACGGTCGCCACCGCTGCGGTACCCGCCACTCTGCGGACGGTCGCCACCGCTGCGGTACCCGCCACTCTGCGGACGGTCGCCACCGCTGCGGTACCCGCCGCCCTGGGGACGGTCGCCGCCACTGCGGAAGCCGCCGCTCTGCGGACGGTCGCCGCCACTGCGGTACCCGCCACTCTGGGGACGGTCGCCGCCACTGCGGTACCCGCCACTCTGCGGACGATCGCCGCCACTGCGGTACCCGCCGCGGTCTCCGCCACCGGAGTAACCACCACGGTCGCCACCCGAGGAACCGCCACGATCGCCGCCGCCGGAGTAACCACCACGGTCGCCGCCGGAGTAACCACCCGAGGAACCGCCACGATCACGGTCGCCGCCACGGAAGCCGCCGCGGTCGCCGCCGGAGGAGTAACCGCCGGAGGAGCCGCCACGGTCGCCGCCGCTGCGGAAGCCACCGCCCTGGGGACGGTCGCCGCCACTGCGGTAACCGCCACGATCTCCGCCACGATCTCCGCCGCCGGAGTAACCACCACGGTCGCCGCCCTGCGGCCGGTCGCCACCGCTGCGGAAGCCACCACCCTGCGGACGGTCGCCGCCACTGCGGTAACCGCCACGGTCGCCGCCACCGGAATAACCGCCACGGTCCCCGCCACCGGAGTAACCACCACGGTCGCCGCTCTGCGGACGGTCGCCGCCACCGCGGTAGCCGCCACCCTGCGGACGGTCGCCACCGCTGCGGAAGCCGCCGCCCTGGGGACGGTCGCCACCACTGCGGTAGCCGCCGGAGGAGGAGCCGCCACGATCACGGTCGCCGCCGCGGTAGCCACCGCGGTCTCCGCCACCGGAGTAACCGCCACGGTCGCCGCCACCCGAGGAACCCCCACGGTCGCGGTTGCCGCCGCCGGCGTAGCCGCCGCGGTCGCCGCCCTGGGGACGGTCGCCGCCGCCGCGGTAGCCGCCACCCTGCGGACGGTCGCCGCCGGAGCGGTAGCCGCCGCCCTGGGGACGGTCGCCGCCGGAGCGGAAGCCGCCGCCGGACGAGCCGCCGGAGGAGCCGCCACGGTCGCCGCCGGAGCGGAAGCCGCCTTCGCGGCGCGGGGCGCCTCGGTCTCCCCGGTCACCACGGGGGGTCGCGCCGGAGCCTCCGTCGCGACCGCGGCCGGTCCGGCCTTCGTCGTCGCGGTTGGTGGAGCCGCCGTCCTGCGGTCCTGGGTTCACGGGTCAAGTCCTTCCAAGTTCGGCGAGATCCCTCGCAACGTCGGCGAGGGCCGCCGGAGCACATCAAGTACGGAGCGGTATCAACTGCGGGGTGGAGCTACTACGGGTGGGGGCACGGCGAGCGCGCGTCCATCCAACGCTACTAGGGACCGGACGCACAAAAGCAGTCGAGGGCCAACCCCTACCGGGGAAGGCCCTCGACTGTACGTTAAGTCCGGCGGTGTCCTACTCTCCCACACCCTCCCGAGTGCAGTACCATCGGCGCTGGAGGGCTTAGCTTCCGGGTTCGGAATGAGACCGGGCGTTTCCCCTCCGCTATAACCACCGAAACAGCTATCAGCGTGACAACCAAAATCCTGACCCCCGCCCGGCCCGGAAAAGATTCTCCGGGTGGTAGGGGTGGTGGTTGTTTGCTGTGAATCACACAGTGGACGCGTCGAGCAAAAAGTTTAGTGTAGTTAAGCCCTCGGCCTATT
>NZ_JBEZXZ010000135.1:0-24891 GCF_040638275.1 Actinoplanes sp. NPDC026623
CTGCTCGACCGTAAGGCCAAGAACGGTCCGACGTTCTACGACTGGGCGACAAAGAAGCACGCGGCGAAGCCGCTGATGATCGCCGAGTGGGGTGTGTACCACCGCGTCGGCAAGCCTGTCGACAAGTCGGCTGGGTTCAACAGTGTGCTGCCGGAGTTGGCGAAGCGGCCGGCGATCAAGGCGATCGTGTACTTCGACACCAAGCACGACGACCAGGGCGACCGTGACATCAGCATCGACAGCAAGAAGACCAGCCTCACCGCCTTCCGCAAGCTGGCCGCCAACAACCTGTTCAACGTCAAGATCGGCTGACCCGCGAGTAGGACCCCACGAGCCGCCCGGCGAACCAGCCGGGCGGCTCAACCGCATTCCGGCGTGAATCCCGCGGTTTGCCCAGAAGCCGAACGGCAAGATCAACGCGACCGGCCCAGCAGCGGGCGCGGACGTGTCGGCATCGGTGTCCGACTCCGCCGACCCCGTCGCCGTCGGTAGCGACGGCGTCACCTACACCGTCGCGGTCGCCAACGCCGGACCGTCCGGCGTGACCGGCGTGACCGGCGTCAGCCTGTCGGTGTCGCTGACCGGCACGGCATCCTCCGGCACCGCCATCATCTCCACCAGCCAGGGCTCCTGCTCACTCGGCTCCATCGCCTCGTCCGGATCCGCCACAGTGACGATCACCGCGTCACCCGGATCGACGACCGGCACCTTGACGGCCACCGCGACGGTGTCGGCCACCGAGACCGATCCGAGCTCGGGTAACACCACCGACGCGGAATCCACCACGATCAACAACAGCCTGGGTTGCACGATCTACGGCAGAAACCTCGCTACCGCGGTCGAACGCCTGGTCACCAGGCATAAGGGCTGTCTGGCCGAACAACAACCGCCTCGGTCGAAGTCCTGACTGACCTGCCGAACCGTGCGGTCACCGCGCCGGCACAACTCCACGATCTCAGCCTTGAACTGCGGCGTGAAAGACCGACGAGGCTGTGCCCGCTTCCTACCCATGCTTAACCCCGCGCCGGCGGCCGACCGGCCCGAGCGCCGTTTAACAGTCGTCTCAGGTTCGCTCGGTATGAAGTGGGCATCGCCGGGCGACGCGGGTCGCGCCGGCATGGCCGAACGCGCAGCGCTATCCGGCGGCACGGTCAGCGCCCGCCCAGCACCGGACGGCGGCTGGACCGTTCCAGCGACCCTGAGAGGCAGCCATTCATGATCACAGTGCTCGTGGCGGACGCCCAGCCGCTGCAGCGCTTCGGGTGTCGCATGCTGCTGGAGAGCACCCCGGACACCGAGATCGTCGGCGAGGCCGAGAACGGCGCCGAGGCCGTTCGGCGGACCACCGAGCTGCATCCCGACGTGGTGCTGATGGACATCCGCATGCCGGGCGTCGACGGGATCGAGGCCACCCGGCGCATCGTCGCCGCCGGTGGGCGTTCGCGGATCCTGGTGCTGACGACGTTTGACGTGGACCGGTACGCGCTCGCCGCGCTGCGGGCCGGGGCGAGCGGTTTCCTGCTCAAGGACATCCGCCCGGAGGAGTTGCTCGCCGGCATCCGGGCCGTTGCCGCCGGGGACGCGGTGATCGCGCCGGCGCTGACTCGGCGGCTGCTCGACGCGTTCGCCGACCGGCTCGACGATGATCTCTGCGGGCCCGTGCGGGAGGATCCCCGGCTGGACTCCCTGACCGACCGCGAGCGCGAGATCCTCGTCGCCATCGGCCACGGCCTCACCAACGGCGAGATCGCGCAACGGTTCACGCTGTCGGAGTCGACGGTGAAGACCCACGTCGGGCGGGTCCTCGCCAAGATCGGCGTACGGGACCGGATCCAGGCCGTCATCCTCGCCTACGACCTGAGACTCACCCGGCCGGCCGATTCAGCGCTTCGTCTCGCGCGTCCGTCGGGGGCGCGACCGTAGTTCCCAGCCGCACCGCTGCGGACCGATCCGCTCCGCGTGATCGACCGCTCCGCTGCCGGTCCGCGTGCAGCCGCCGACGTCACCGCCCGTCCGACCGCCACGACGCCGCATGTGTGTGAGCTCAGAGCTGTCCTTCGGCTTGTTGACCTCAGTGAGCTCACACACGTTCGACGCTTCGTCAGGACTTGCGGGGGGAGACCGTCATGATGCCCGTGCACATCTCGTCGCTGGTGCCGTCGCCCCACACCACGTAGCGCGGCGGCAGCTTCCTCAGCTGCGGCAGCCGTTTGCGCAGCCCCGCGTCGTGCGTACACGTCACCCGCAGCGTGTCCCCCGGACCGATCTCCACCGGCGACGGCAGCGTCACCAGCCGCTGGTTGTCGAAGTCGAACTGCGGCACGTCCAGCACGACCTTGGCGTTCGGCGTGCCCGGGTTGAGTTCGACCTTGATGGCCCGCCCGAGCAGGTGCATGTGGCCGAAACCGGCGAACAGCGTCATCGGCGCCTCCACCTTGTGGTCGCAGGTCTGGGTGTTACCTGGCTTCGGCGCGCTCTGGCCGCATTCCTCCAGCTGCTCGTCCGCGGTGGCGCCGACCTCCGGCCCGAACCGCTTCGTCACGTCCGCGATCGAGGCCGCCCGGTCACAGAGCGGACCCGACTCGTCGGCGGCGCAGGGCAGGTCGGTCGGCGCGTCGAGCGGCAACGTGTCGAGTTCCCGGGTCTGCGGCGTGCCGTCCGTCAGCCGCAGTCGCACCGCCGAGCGGTCCGACCCGGCCGGCTTGCCGTCGGTCGCGAGCAGGTTGTAGTGGATCTGGAGGATGAGCAGGCTGCCCGGCTCCAGCTTGAAGCCGACGTCCTGGGTGAGCAGCGTCTCCGCGGCGCCCGGCGCCCAGGTGTCCACCCATGCCGCGTCCCCCTCTTCCACCTCGGCGCCGTCCACGCCGGTCCCGCCGAAACACTGCCAGCCGAGGCCGGGGGTCTTCGCGTCCTGCTTGCGCACCGCGGCAGCGCCGCCGGGCGGCACCGCGTACACGATGGCATGGTGCGCGATGGCGACGTTCTCCGGCATGACCTGGGTGCCGGTCAGGAACGCCGCTTTGGTCAGGCCCGGATCGATCACCTGGCACCGGTACTCGTCCGTGCCGCCGCCCTCCGGCGGCGCGGGCGTGTAGGCCTCGGCCATCTTCAGGTCGACGAACCGCTCGCCGGCGCGCAGCGGCAGCGGTGGAGCCGACGACCGGCCCGAGTGCGCACTGTGCGAACCGGCCGCGGCGGGCGTTGCACTGTTGTCGGCGTCCGACCCGCAGGCGGCGACGACGGTGCACGCCGTCGCCAGCGCCATGGTGGCCGCCCAGAACCTCCGCAGTGGACGATCAGGTTTCCTCATAGCCTCAACGCTCGGCCGGATTCCTTCCTGTTTCGTCGTACTGCGGTCGTCATCCTCGGGAGGAAGGTGGTACCACGGTACGACTCTCGTGTTCGGAGCCGTGCCGGTCTCGACGCCTGGGCGCCGATGCTTGGGGGCCGGTTCGGGGCCGCTGCCGTGAAGTCGCGGTTTACCAGATCCGGCGCCGGTGTGTGCCGCGGATCCTGCCGGGTGGAGCCGCCACGCCAACCCCGGCGCAGGAACGCACGCTGCCAGCCCTGCCCGGCCGGCCATCAGCGGACCGCGCGCAGGTCCGCGACGCCGCGGCCGCGTGGACCGGACGGGTCAACACCGTCACCGCCCGCATGGACCGGGTGGGACGTCGACGCGTTGCTCATCCGGCCTGACGGCCGTGTCGCCTGGGCTTTGCCTACCGGCAGGACCTCGACGCCACCCACGCTGGCGCGTGCGCTGGGCACCTGGTTCCGCCGGCCGGCCTGAGCGCCTTACTAATGATCGTCTCAGATTCGCTCGGTAGGAAGTCGGCATCAGATGAGCGATGTAACCCGTATGTAGGAGGCTATTGATGGCAGTCCACGCAGCGCCGTCCGGGGAAGCGCCGCCCGGTCGGTTGGCAGGCCGGTGGGTGCCGTGGCTGGTGATCGGCTTGTGGGTGGCGCTGGCGGCGGTCATGGTGCCGCTGAGCGGAAAGTTGAGCTCGGTCACCACCGACAGCGCCGCGGACACCCTGCCGGCCAGCGCCGAGTCCACCAAGGTGGCGGTACTGGAGGACGGTCTCCCCGGCGGTGACGACAACACGTTCGTCTTCGTGTACCACCGCGCCGGCGGTATGACCGACGCTGACCGCGCGACGGTCGAGCACCACTACAACACCCTTGCCAAGCGGTACCCGCCGACGGTGGCGGCCCCGGCCGGCGAGGACGACGAGGGCTCACCCACGATGCCCTCCACCGACGGCAAGGCGATGATGTTCACCCTCGAGGTGAGCACGACCTACGGCGCACCGGAGGCTATCGTCGGCCCGTTGCGTGACGCCGCGAAGGACCGCCCCGCCGGCCTGGAACTCGACGTGACCGGCCCGGCCGCGGTCGACGGCGACATGGACGCCGTCTTCGACGGCATCGACCTGCAGGTCTTCCTCACCACCGTCGTCGTCGTCACGCTCCTGCTCATCCTCACCTACCGCAGCCCGGTGTTGTGGTTCATCCCGCTCATGGCCGTGGGCGCGGCCGCACTGACCGCGATGGCGACCGTCTACCTGCTCGTCAAGGGCTTCGGCATCGTGGTCAACGACCAGAACTCGGCGCTGCTGACGATCCTGGTGTTCGGCGTCGGCACGGACTACGCGCTGTTGCTCATCGCCCGGTACCGGGAGGCACTGCACCACCACGAGAACGTCCGGGTGGCGATGGTCCACGCGCTACGCGGCGCGGCGCCGGCCATCGTCGCGTCCGCGGCCACCGTGATCGCCGGCCTGCTCTGCCTGCTCGTCGCCGACCTGAACAGCACCAGCGGGTTGGGCCCGATCGGCGCGGCCGGCATTCTGTGCGCGCTGGTGGCCATGCTGACGCTGTTCCCCGCGGTGCTCGTGGTGCTCGGCAGGCGGATCTTCTGGCCGGCCATCCCGCGGTTCAGCACGGCCGTGGAGGAGAAGCCGGGGCTGTGGGGACGGCTCGGCGCCGCCATCAGCCGCCGCCGGTGGGTGGCGACGCTCAGCTCGCTCGGAGGCCTCGGCGTTCTCGCCGTCGGCCTGGCGGGCAACACCGGCGCCCTGCGGGAGCAGGACCAGTTCCTGTCCGCGCCGGAGTCGGTCACCGGCTTCACCGTTCTCCGCCAGCACTTCCCGGAGCTCGGCGGCCAGCCGATGACGATCCTCACGCGGCCGGCGTACCAGGAGCGGGTGCTCGAGATCGTCAAGGGCACTCCCGGTGTGGCAGTGGCCGTCCCGGGGGAGACCAGCGGTGGCTGGGCCGACATCTCCGTGTTCCCGACGGACGCACCGGACAGCGGCGCGGAGTACGACACGATCAAGCGGGTGCGCACCGCGGTGCACGCGGTGAGCGGGGCGGAGGCGATCGTCGGCGGGCCGAGTGCGGAGAACCTCGACACCGAGGTGACCACCAGCCGCGACGAGAAGCTGGTGATTCCGCTGGTGCTCGCCGTCGTCCTGATCGTCCTCGGGTTGCTGCTGCGCGCGATCGTGGCCCCGCTGGTCCTGATGGCCACCGTGATCGTCTCATTCGCCGCAGCCTTCGGCGGCAGCGTGTTCGTCTTCGACACGATCCTCGGGTTCAAGGGCGTCGACTATTCGGTGCCGCTGCTGGCATTCCTGTTCCTGGTGGCGCTCGGCGTCGACTACAACATCTTCCTGGCCAGCCGGGCCCGGGAGGAGACCGTACGTCTGGGCCCCAGCGAGGGCATGCTCAAAGCCCTCTCGGCCACCGGTGGCGTCATCACCTCGGCAGGCCTGGTTCTCGCGGCCACGTTCGCGGTCCTCGCCACCCTCCCGCTGGTGATGCTGATCGAGGTCGGGTTCCTGGTCGCCTTCGGCGTGCTGCTCGACGCCCTGCTGGTGCGGTCGGTCCTGGTGCCCGCCCTCACCCTGCTGATCGGCCGGCGGATCTGGTGGCCGAGCAGGCTGTCTCGTCCAGCGGCGGAGCTGCCGGACTGTCAACAGCCGCTCGCCGACGACAAGGAGCCCGCGCTGCAACGGTGAGCGCGTCCGCACGGACGAGATCCGGGACGGGGACCCAGGCCCGTCCCGGATCTTTCATGAGCCCGGCGGTCGCCGCCCTTTGGTCCTGCCGTCCCTTGTCCTGCGCCGCGCCGCCGGGGCGGGTCAGCGCACCGCGGTGTCCTCCCCGGCGGTGAGCCGCGCGATCGTTGCGGGCGGGACCGCGGCCGGAAGGTCGACCCGAAGCAGCGCGCCGCCGCGTGCGGAGCGGGCGACGGTGGCCCGGCCGCCGTGAGCGTCGACGACCCGCTGCACGATCGACAGCCCCAGACCGGATCCCGGCAACGCCCGGGCGCTATCGGCACGGTAGAACCGGTCGAACACCCGCGGTACGTCGGCGGCGTCGATGCCCGGCCCGGCGTCGTCGACCTCGAGCACCGCCGACGCGCCCTCGGCACGGAGCCGGACCTGGACCGGCTGGTCCGCGGGGGACCACTTGCCGGCGTTGTCGATGAGGTTGAGCACCGCCCGCTGAAGCGCGGCGGGACGCCCGCTCACCCACACGGAGGTCACGTCGAGCGCGACCTCGATGTCGGGCACGCGGGAACGCGCCCGGGTCGCGGCGGCCACCACCACGTCGGCGAGATCGAGCAGCTCGGTGTTCTCGTCGCTGACGTCACCGCGCGCCAGGTCCGTCAGCTCGGCGGCAAGGGTGCTCAACTCGGCCACCTGGGCGCCGAGATCGTTGAGCAGCCGGGTCCGGCTCTCCGCCGGCAGTGCGCTGTCCAGGGTGCCGCGCCGATCGAGGCGGATCAGCAGCTCGACGTTGAGGCGCAGACTGGTGAGCGGGGTCTTGAGCTCGTGGGCGGCGTCCTCCGCGAGCAGTCGCTGGGCCAGCCGGGAGTCCCGGAGCGCGGCAAGCATGTCGTTGATCGACTGGATCAGCCGCCGGATCTCCCCACCGCCCTCATCCGGGATGTCGGCGTCGAGATCCCGGGTCTGCGCGACACGTACCGCGGCGGCGGTCAGCCGGTCGATCGGCGCCAGCCCGGTCCGCGCCACGGTCCGCCCGACAAGGGCGCCGCCGACCACGCAGAGCAGCCCGATCAACAGCATGCCCAACCCGAACCGGTTGACCGGGCTGTCGTCGGCGACGCGGGCCACCTGGACCGCGCCGTCGCCCGCCCGCAGCGTGTAGATGAGGTAGCCGTCGTCGTCGCTGTCGCCCGACTCCATCAGGTCGGCCGACGCGCCCTGCGCCACGCGCCCGGCGTGCTCGCTGACCGGGGGAAGCGCGGGTTGGCCGGCCGGCGTCCGGGTCGAGCCGTCGGGCAGAATGACCCGCACCAGCCGACCGGATCCGGGATACGGCGGTAGCTGGACCTGCGCCAGACCGGCGCGCTCCGCGGTCGTCGCGAGGACGCGGGAGTCGGCGCGTAGCTGATTCTCGGCGGTGTCCTGCAGTTCCCGGTCCAGGAGCTCGCTGGCCACCTGGAAGGCCACGAACACGCTGACCGCGATGGCCGTCGCCGCGATCACCGTCAGCCTGGTCCGCAGGGACCGCCGGCGCCACCATCGGGTCAGCCGGCGCGGTTCCCGGCCGGCGGGCTTGCTCACGGAGGGGTCTCCCGCAACGTGTATCCCAGGCCGCGCAGTGTGTAGATCAATCGCGGCTCACCCTCGGCCTCCATCTTGCGGCGCAGGTAGCTCACGTACACCTGGAGGTTGTTGGCGGTGGCACTCATGTCGAAGCCCCAGATCGCCTCGAACAGCGCGTCGCGTGTCAAGACCCGGGTCGCGTTGCGCATGAGGACCTGCAACAGGGAAAACTCGGTCCGGGTCAGGCGCAGTGGCCGCCCGCCACGCCATGCCTCGAACCTGTCGGGATCGAGCCGGACGTCGGCGAATGACAGGATCTGCGACTCCCCGTCGCCCGGCGCACGGCGGCGCAGCAGGGCCCGCACCCGGGCCAGCAACTCCTCCGTGGCGAACGGCTTGGGCAGGTAGTCGTCGGCGCCCGCGTCCAGCCCCGCGACCCGGTCGGAGACCTGATCACGGGCGGTCAGCATCAGCACCGGCAGATCCCGGCCCGCGGCCCGCAACCGCCGGCAGGTCTCCAAACCGCCGAGGCGGGGCATCATCACGTCGAGGATCAGCAGATCCAGCGTGTCACCACCGGCCCCACCGACCCCGTCGAGCACGGCGAGACCGTCGGCGACGGTGCTGATGTCGTAACCCTCGACCTGCAGCACCCGCTCCAGCGACTCACGGATGGCCGCCTCGTCATCGGCGATCATGATCCGCACGCCGGCCCGCCCCCTTCCAGTCGATGCTTTTGCCGCTCACTCTCCCCGATCAACCTGAGGCCAGGATTAGAGCCGTCGCTGCTGTGGTGCCCGCGGGCCGTGCTCTTACGGATGCCTAAGCTTGGCACCGGACCTTCGCGGCCCGTTGCCTAACCGAGGGAACAGGTCAGCATACGGAGGAACAGTTCACCTCCGGCGAGCGCATCGATCGCGACGTGCTCGTCGATCCCGTGCACGCCCTGGCGCTGAACCGCGCTCCTGCGCAGGGTCGCGAACCGTACGTCGCCTCTGGTGTGCGGGGATGAAAATGGCGGCTCAACACCAGGGGCAAGCACACGGTGGTCGCATCCGAGAGCTGGCGTGCGCAGCACGAAGCCACGTGCGCGGCCCGCAGTGGACGGGCTGACCGCCGCGCGGGATTTGCGGGAGCGCACAGGAGGTCGGCGAACAGCTGATCGGCACCCTCAGCCGACCGGCACAGGGCCCACCGTCCACGCGCCGGATTCACCGCGTACCGTCGTCGCGCTCTGCGTCGGCGTGCTGACAGCGGAGGTCGGCGGAGGCGTCAGGCACGACGGCGTGGGGATCGGGGTTGCCGGCTGCGGCGTAGCCGCCGGAGTAGGGACCGTGGGAGGCGCAGTGGTGGGGTTCGTCGGGGACGGCTGCGGCGTCGGCGTTGCCGGCTGCGGCGTAGCTGACGTCGGTGGCGGCGGCATCGTCATTGTCGGGGGCAAGCACCGAGGCTCGTTGCATGAGTTCAGTACGTCGCCCGGATCAGCCTGACAGGAGTCGATGAGGTCCCCACCGTCGACGAGGTCGCCGGGCGCGCCGTCCATGGCGTTGAGAAGGTCCTCACCGCCGAGTCCGCGCAGAACGTCCGTGCCGGCACCTCCGGTCAAGGAGTTGCGCCAGTTGTCCCCGGTCAACGTGTCGGGTGCGGCACCACCGAGCACCGCTTCGATCTCGGAATCGCCGGACCACCGCTGCCTGCCGACCAAATCCCTCTCGCCGACGGCGCCGTCATTGGCCTGCCCGTCAAGGCTGACCGTGACCGGAGTCGTCCGGGCGCGATAGTCGGCGGTGTCGTACCCGCCACCCCCGGACAGGACGTCAGCGCCGTCGTATTCCGGCAGTGCCGGGAACTGGTCCTGGCCGATCCCGCCGTACAGGGTGTCGTCCTGGGCGCCCCCGTCGAGTACATCGGTGTCGGCCCCACCGACCAACGTGTCGCGTCCCGAGCCGCCGTGGAGCACGTCGGCGCCGAGGCCCCCGATCAGCACGTCGTCGCCGCCACCACCGATCAGCTCGTCCGCACCGTCGCCGCCGCAGATCACGTCCGCGCCAGGACCGCCGATCAGGCGGTCCGGACCGGGCGTCCCGCGCATCGTGCACCGGGGCAGCGACGGTGTGGTGTCGTAGCGCAGGTACTGCCAGTGCGATGTCCCGGTCAGGCTCTCCGCCATCAACGCCGGTGTCCCCCCACCGGACCAGGGCAGCGTGTGGGCGATGACCACGCGACCGTCGACGGACAACTGCACCCGTTCCCGCCGTACGTCGAGTTTGTAGGTGTGGAAGGCGCTCTGGGTGTCCATCGCGTAAGCGACCTGGACGGGATAGGTCAGGCAGACCTGCCCGCGGGCGAAGCCGACCGTGACGACGGTCAGGTGGTCGCCGGCCCAGATGCGGACCGGTTCCGCGTAGCCGCACTCCTCGGTCACCGACTCATCGAGGCGCATTCTCGCTTCGACGGTCCAGCCCAGGTCGTTGTCCGCGTTGCCGGACCAGTCACTCGACGATCCGTCGAACAAGCCGACGTACCCGTACGGGCCGAGGGTCAGAACGTTGCCGGCGACGGTCGCCGGCTCGTTGATCCGCCAAGGGCCCGGTGGCAGCTGGGCAAAGGTCTGCACCACGGGGGTTCGGGCCTGCGCCGGACCGGACGCCACGAGCGCGAAAGCCGAGACCATGACCGCCGCCAACACTCGGAGGATACGAGATCGGGTCCTTCCGGATGCTGAACGGGTCATTGATCGCCTCCTGAAGGCAGTGCGGTCAGGGTTCACGCGCGTCAGATTGATGAGTGTCACTCTAGAGCAGCGCATCTCGAGGAGGCCACCGGCCGCGCATCAGTGCCACCGCGATCATGGTGGGATAGGTTCGCGGGTATGGCAGACGACACCCGGCGCTCCGTGGACCTGCGGCGCACGAGCCTCGGCCAGTACGAGGCGCGCAACGCCCGCGGCGGCACGATAACCGTCGGCGTCGGCGACGGTACCGACTTCACCCCGGTGGAGCTGCTGCTCGCCGCGCTCGGTGGCTGCACCGGTGCCGACGTTGACTACATCACCAGTAAGCGCGCGGAGCCGGAGAATTTCGTCGTCCACGTCACCGGCGACAAAGTCCGGGACGAGGCCGGCGGCAACCGGCTGGTCAACCTGGCCATCGAGCTGCACGTCACGTTTCCCGAGGGTGCCGCCGGCGACGCGGCCCGGGAAGCGCTGCCGCGCGCGGCGCGGATGTCGCATGACCGGCTCTGCACCGTCTCGCGCACGGTCGAGCACGGCACTCCAGTCGACACCCGCACCGCGCCGTCGCCAGCCGGCTGAGGGCAGGCCGGCTCCGTTGCGTTTCGCCAATCGGACGGGTCCGGGCAGGCTTGACCTGTGAAGCAGGCTGCTGCGTCGCGCCCCGGGTCTCCTCCTCGTGAAGGTCAACTGTGTTTGGCGCTACGTCCACCGGGCGATCGACCAGTACGGCCAGGTCATAGACGTCCTGCTGCCAGTCCGCCGGGACTCCCGGGCGGCCCAGCGGTTCTTCACCCAGGCACTACGCACGCCGATCACGACGTGGTCCGTGTGCTTGGAGCACTTGTCGTCGTCATCGCCGGGGGTGCGGTCACCGCGGTTGGCCGACGTCGCCGCGATCAGCCCGCGGGGCACGCTGTCGGGGTCCGGTCCGCATGCAGGGCAGGTCCTGCTCGCACTTCTTCTTTGGACCGGCCGCTGCCGCCCGGGTGACACCGGCCTTGCCGGCGGACCCGGAGCCAACAGCTCGAAGCTCCGCGCCGCGGCGACCGTGGCCTCACCGGGGCGGCCCGCTCGGTCGCAACCGCCGCGGACCGGTCAGCAGCCGAGCCGCCGGGTGGACAGTGCGATGTCATCGATCCAGATGTCGAACTGGCCCGGCGTGGTGCCGCTCTGGTAGAGCTGCCAGCCGATCTTGACGGTGTCCACGACCGGGAGGACGAACGGTACGTCGTTGCCGCCGTGCTCCGTGGTGGATGCGGTCAGCTCCGGGTTCGCCGTTCCGTCGATCCACACGGCGACGCGGTTGTCCGCCGGATCCAGCGTCCATTCGAAGCATTGCCACCGGTCGTCGACGGCCGGCGCCGATTCCCGCCAGTTGGTCCAGTCGCCGGTCGGCCCGCCGTCGGCGCCCACGCCCCAGAAGACGCCGGGGACCGTGGGCGCGTACTGGCCGCCGATCGGACGGACGACCTCCCGGCTACCGGTGCCGGTAGCCTCGACGAGCGTGAAATGCGCCCAGTCGGGGGCGGTGGGGAAGGCGTCGACGCGCAGCCGCATCCGCCCGTAGAAGCGGTTGCCCGGCGCCGCGAAGTCGTCGACGCGCAGGAACGCGCGTCCATTGTCGACGGTGTGGACGTGCAGCACCTGGTTGTGCCGTCCGGCCCGTTCGACGGTGAGCGTGCCGTTGCGGGTGTCGACGCCCCAGTTCAGCGTGCTCGGTCCGCCGGGCGGCAGCCGCTCGAAGTCCTCGCAGAACAGGAGCGTGCGCGTGCAGGCGCCGTGGTGGGCGGGGCCGGCCGCGGCCGCCGGGGCGCTGCCGGCCGCCGCGCCGAGCATCAGGGCGGTCGCGGCGGCGGTGATGAGGTTGCGCATGGCTCTCCTTCGTACGGTGGTGGAAGCGCTCCCATCATCGCAGTCCATCGATGTATCGCAAGGATTCGGCTGGTGCAGGGCCGCTGCACGCGGCCCTGCTTCGGCCGGTCTATTGGTGGCCGTGGCCGCCGGTCCGGTGCCAGCGCCCTGGAAAACGAACTCGGTGTAACCGCCTGCCGGAACGTTGCCGTGGTAACCGACGTTGGTGCACTACTGGCATCGCCGACAAGTTCAACATCGCCATGGAGTCGTGCCGGAAACCGGCGGTCTCGGAGAAGACCAGCACGGAGTACGGGTCAACGGCGGCGGCCCGGGCCGCCGCCGGCGACAGGCCACCGGGTGCCGATTGAGCGGCCGGTGCGCCGATCAGGACGGTCGCCAGGAGGGTTCCCATGAACACGGCGGCGGTGAGCATGCCCCGCCCGGGGCGGCATTGGCGTCGACGGAACACGTATTCTCCTTGTCCTGGGTGGACAGCCTGATCACTGGCCCACTGTCACCTTGAAGATTCGTTCGTTGCTGTTGCCGGGAATGCTGTCCTTGTCGCCCCTGCTGCTGGTGGACAGCCACAGGTTGCCGTCGATCGAGGGTTCGATGGTCCGCAGCCGGCCGTAGGTGCCGACGAAGTACTGCTGGACGTCGGCGAGCGTGCTCCCGGTGATCACCGCACGGTAGACGCGCGCGCCCCGCAGGCAGGCGATGTAGAGCACGTCGCGGACGATCGCGATTCCGCTGCAGGACGCCGCCGCGACCGGGTACGTCCGGACCGGCGCCACCAGGCCGGGCCCGGCACACTCGCCGGTGGTGCCCTCGCACGCCGGCCATCCGTAGTTGCCGCCCTTCACCACGAGGTTCGTCTCGTCCATGACGTTGTTGCCGAACTCCTGCTCCCAGAGCCGTCCCTGCGAGTCGAACGCCAGACCCTGCGGGTTGCGGTGCCCGTAGCTCCAGACATAGCTGCCGGGGAACGGGTTGTCGGCCGGCACTGCGCCGTCCGGGCGGAGCCGCAGCACCTTCCCGCCGAGGCTGGTGAGGTCCTGGGCCTGGTCGGGGTCCTGGCCGTCCCCGGCCGCGGCGTACAGCATCCCGTCGGGGCCGAACCTCAGCCGCCCGCCGTTGTGATACTTGTTGCGGGGAATCCCGGTGACGAGCACCTCGAGCGTGTCGGTGCGCAGGGTGCTGTCGTAGCGCACCCGGACGATCCGGTTGTCGGTGGCGCTGGTGTGATAGATGTACAGCCACCGGTCGGTCGTGAAGTCCGGCCCGATCGCGAGCCCCAGCACGCCGCCCTCACCGTTGGTGCCCTGCGCCCCGGGCACGGTGCCGATGCTCTGCGTACCGCTGCCGTCGGGGTTCATGGCCACGATGTCGAAAAGGTCCCGGCGGCCGTAGAGGACCGTCCCATCGGGGATCTGGACCAGTCCCCAGGGCAGGTCCGACTCGGTGGTCACTCCGGTGGTGCCGCACACCGGGTTGCTGCAGCTCGTGCCCGTCGACACGGTCACCGCCACATTGTCGGCGGCGGCCGTCCAGGAAAGGATCACCGTGGTGTGCCGGTCGCCGTGCCGGTCAGCCCGGTGGGAACGGTCAGCGCCTCGGTGTCCTCCTCGCAGTAGGGCGGCGTGACGGACACCGTGGGCCCGGCCTGCGAGACGTTACTGGCCTCATCGCGGGCGTTCACGTACCAGCCCCAGTTGACGCCGCCGACCACCGGCAGGGTCGCCGACCTGGTGGTCCCCGGCACGGACGTCACGAGCTGACCATCGTGGTAGATGTCGTAGGCATCGACGCCGACGTCGTCGGAGGCGGCCGACCAGCTCAGGCTGACCGAGTCACAGGTGAGGGCCTCGACACGAAGCTCGGCCGGCGCGGTCGGCGGCGTGGTGTCGTCCGCGGCGGCGGGGGCCGGGGTCGCCGGCAGCAGTGAACCACAGATCCCGACCAATGCGGGAGCGAGCAGGGCGGTGACAACGCGCATGGGAGGACGCCTTTCTGGCCGCATTCGAGTGCGCGGAGCGTCAGTACGGGTAACCGGCGACGCCGAGCGGAATGTTGTAGATCCCGTAAATGCCGGTCCGGCCGGCAGTGATGTAGAGGGTGCGCCGGTCGGGGCCGCCGAACGCCGCGTTGGTGGCCTCCGGGCCGGACGAGATCGTGGCGAGCTCCGCGCCCGCAGGGGAGAACACGTGCACCCGGCCCTCGTTGTGCGAGACCCAGTAGAGGTTGCCCGCGCAGTCCACGGTCACCCCATCCGGGCTGCCGATGGCCGCGAAGATGGTACGCGCGCCGATGCTGCCGTCCGGCTGGACGGCGTACGCGTAGATCCGGTTCTCCCCGTACGCGCCGACGTACAGCTTGCGGCCGTCCGGAGACAGCGCGATGCCGTTCGGCTGCCGTACGGTGTTGTCGACCAGCGTCACCTGCCCGTTCACCACACGGAATACCCCGGTTCGGCCGCCCATCTCGTCGGTCCGGCGGCCACGCTGGAAGTTCGGATCGGTGAAGTAGACGACGCCGCCGGCGCGGACCGTGACGTCGTTCGGGGAGTTGAACGCCCGGCCCCGGTAGTCGGCCGCGACCACGGTGCGGGCGCCGTCGGACAGCCGGAACGCGGAGACGGTGCGGTTGTCGTGGGTCGCGGCGACGATCTGCTGCCCGTCGGAACTCAGCGCCAGGCCGTTACTGCCGGAGGCGGCAACGAACGTCTCGGCCGGCGCGGGCGGGGACAGCCGGTGGATCGTCGACGGCTGAACCTGCTGGGTGCCGGCGGCGGTGCCGAGGTCGGACACGAGCAGATAGCCGGGATCGGCGATCCAGACGGGACCTTCACCGGCTTGCCGGCCCCGATGGCCGCGCGGTCCCCTGACGCGGGCGGGGAGGCCCGGCCGGAGAACGAACGGTCGCCGACCAGGGTCAGTTCCGTGGCGAGGGCCGTGTTGTCGGCCCCGTTCCACGGGAACCGATCGCGGGACTCCTCGGCGCGCTTGTCTCACTTGCCTTCTGGCGGTCGCTCTGCCTGTAGGAATCGGTCACGCGCTGGTCCACCGCTCTTCGATCAGCTCGACCAGATCGCCGTCGAGCGGCTACTTTGTCGACCCGAACGACATCGTCAGAGCGCCTCGCGCCGTGCTGGGACCAATCTGACGAGATTCAGCTTGGTCCCAGCACCTTTAGCTTTTATGGCCGACAGTCCGCTACCGTCCGCAACACATTCGAGTACAACGTAGTGGTGCCTGAGGCGTGCGTAAAGACCACCTTCGTACGGTAATCCCGCCAGTCATACGTGCTGTCTTGCCTGCAGGGCATATCCTTGGTCGACCACGACTTCTGGGAGGGCGTGGTGATCCCGGATACCGTAACGCGAGTGGAACCTATTTCACTCCAGCCTCCAATCGCGATCTTGTTCTGAAGAACAATTACGGCCGAGGAAATCGGGCGGTTCGAGCAGCTGGTGTAGCTCGCCGACCCCTTGATGTATGCGCCGTCCTTGATGGTTGATCCGGTGTCCATTTGGGTGCCGGCGCTGCAGTTGATGGCCGCACTAGCCGGCTGGCTCAGCCCCACGACCGCAATTCCCAGAGAAATGGCAAGTGCGCTTAGGCGAGCAACGGTCTTCCGCAAAGGTAATCCTTTCGTCGATTTCGAACTTCGCGTAGCGCCGCAATGTGGTTTTCCGACACGCTCCAGCCTTCACGTGTTCTGGCACCGGGGCGCTATAGGCGACAATCCATGGGCGGCTGGCCCCTGTAAAGCGGGGCCCACGCACTGCTCGGGTGCCGGGAAAGCTACTAGCACGTAACGGTGATCACGTTTGACCGCAAGTCCGTCTGTCCACCGCCTGAATAGTAGAACGACACAAAGGTATCGAAGGTGGTAGTTCCGCTTGATCTAAGGCAAAGATTATCCTTGGGCGAAAAGGACCGACTCGATGGCGTAGTAACGCCGTTGATGTCAACCTCTGTGTTGAAGATCTTGTAACCGCCTTCACGGATCCAGATCTTAGCCTTGGATATCGGCCTATTCGCGCAGCTTGTGTAACTGGCCGAACCCTTAATGTATCCGCCGGAAAGAATGGTGTATCCAACGTCTGTCTGGGTGCCGTTGGCGCAGTTGGCGACTGCCTGTGCCGGCGCAGCCGGTGCTAAAAGGAGCGCCGTTACCAGGCCGCCGATGGTAGCTGCCGACTTGATTCGTGCCAGTTTCATTTGTTCCCTACTTGCGCACACGCGGTCGGCGTAGGCACGGGGAGCCGCCGACAGAATATACGACCGATCAGAGAGGTTTATCAATGCCTGCACCCCGTAGATTTAGGAGGCTACACGGGGTTCCCTGTCATCGCCAGCCCTGAAAGTCCTGTAAAGTGTCCGGTTTTGATAGGTTTAGCGTATAGGCGCGTGTCGTTGGGTGGCTGCTGTTCGGGCAGCTGCGGCCCATGCTGATCGAAGGCTGGCCCGTTACCCACTGACTGATGTGCTGATCCACGCCCTCCGATCGGTTCGACCGGACCGCCATCCCGGCAGTGAGAGGGATGTGCGACATGTCCAGAGCTACTTCGCCGCCTCTTTCCCGGGCGTTCCGACGTCCAGGTCATCAACATAGGCAACGAAGGACGAAGCAAAGTGCTCGTTGGCCACCGCCCATACCTCTATAAAGTCCACAATAGCCATGTCACGCGTTACAGCACGCTGCCACGGAAGCCAGATGTCATTGTCGACCCGGCCAATCTACGACTGAGCTTGTCGCTCTCCTCGACCAGATGGGTAACCGTCCCGAAGATCTCCTCAACGCTGGCGGTGGGATGGCGGTGCCGACGTTTCGCGGAGTACGTTCCGGTGGTCGCCGCGGCGGTGGCGCAGGGCTCGAGGCGTGTGTACGGAAACTACTGGAGCCGGGTCGTCGAACGGTGGGGCGACCGGCGTCTGGACCAGGTGACGCCGACCGAGGTCGAGACTTTGATGCGGCAGTTGCAGGACAACGCGCCGCCTTGGTGAACTGGTGACCGTGGCGGGGGCGTCGGGTGGTGATCCGAAGTTGGACACGCTGATCCTGCGCTTCCACCTCGAGACCGCCTGCCGCCGGGCGGTCTGCTGCGGCTGCGTCACGGAGGCGGATATGTGTGTACGGAGTTGATCGCTGCTACAGCCAGTTCTCCTCCGTGGCGATGCGGATCGCGTCCAGTCTGCTGCGGGCGCCGATCTTCTGCATGATGGTCGACAGATACGTGCGGACCGTGCCAGTCGTGAGGAACAGCCCGGCGGCGATGTCCCGTACGGACATGCCCTCGGCGGCGAGCCGGATCACGTCGCGCTCTCTCGGGGTGAGCGGATTGCGCCGTCTGCTCAGGACGGATGCGGCGATGGCCGGCTCGATGAAGCGTTCGCCGGCCGCCATCCGCCGCAGGGCGTCGACCAGGTGGTCGACGTTGCAGTCCTTCCTCAGGTACGCACCCAGCCGGCGGCCGAGGGCGTGGCGCAGGGCGCTCGACGCGGCAACCGTCGCGAGCACGAGCACGGCACAGTCGGGGCGGTGCTCGGTGAGTGTGTCGAGGGCGTCGGTCACCGAGCCCATCAGGGTGTCCAGGTCGACCACGAATACGTCGGCGTCAACCTTGCGAGCCAGGTCCGGCGTCACCTCCACGCTGGTGTGCTGGGCGACGACGTCGAGGTCGTCCTCGTATGACATGGCCTTCGCGAGTGCGGTTCTGAGCAGGCAGGCGTCAACTATCAACATGATGCGGATCACGGGCGGTTCCTCCCCAGGAACGTGCGCTTTGCCGGGTTCGTCCGGTAGTCACGGCGACCGGCAGCGGACAGAAGGCAAGGAGTCCCGCCGGCACGTCGATGCCGGGCGAGAAGGGAAGGATCAGCCCGGCGGCGGCGCGCACGTGGGTCGACGCCCCTGCCGGTGCTCGGCATCGAGTGTCGAGGTGGCGGCCGAACCCGGCGGCCTGGGCCACGCGCCGGGGGTCGTGGCCCAGAGCCGCGGGGTGTGATCGGTGCCGGCGGTGGCGCAGGATGACATCCGGTCCAGATTCGCCGGGACGCGGCGTGGCGCGGGTGGCGGCGCGGTCCTGGCCGTGCGGGCAGTCGCGCCACGCCGCCGGTTGGCCGGCGCGGGCTGCGAGCGTGGCGCGGACGCCGGGTCGTGCTCCGCGGCAATGATCGCCGGTCGCGGCGCGTGCGGGGATCCGGCGGCCGGCCCAGCGGCGTGGCCGGTCGACCCCGGGACCGCGGTGACGTGCCCCGGCGGCGGGTGCCGGTCGGGCATGGCGGCAGGCCCCGGGAGCGGCCCGCCCCGCTGCGGCCCGCCGATCGGCGGCGTCGTGAGCGCCGGTCGCAGTACCGGCGTGGTGAGGACGGGCCGGAGCACCGGCGTGGTGAGGACGGGCTGGAGCGGCGGCGCGGTGAGGACCGGCTGCAGGACGTGCGTGGGCGGCAACGCCGGCACCTGCGCGACGATCCGGGCGACCGGCTCGAGGGCCGTCGAGACCGGCTCGGTGATCGGGCCGAGGGCGCCGGTCGGACCCGCGGTGACCGGCACGAGGGTGCGGGCGACCGGTGCGGTGACCGGCCGGAGACGGCGGTCGGCGCGGAGAACGTTGCCGACGGGGAAGCTGGACGTCCGGGCCTCGCCGACGACGGCCCGCGTTGTTCCGCCGGGCTGCGTGCTGTCGGTGCGCGGTGTGCGCGGTGCCCTGCCGGCCGCAGCTACCTTGCCGCGCACCACGTCGCCGGCGCGGGAACCTTCGACCCGTACCTTCCTTACCACCCGGGAGGGGCCGCCTTCGCGGCGCTCGCCCTGCACCGTCCGGCCGCACTCCGGCGCGCCCCGGTGGATCGGCCGCGCAGATCCCGTCGTCCGCGCGACTCCCGCGGCCCGGCCGTTCGCCGACCCTCCGGCCTGGCGGTCCCGCTTCCTGTCGGCGTGCCGGCCCGACGATCTGACGTGCCGGTCCGACGATACGTCCGCCCGGAGGCTCGCCGTCCTGTCGATGCCGACACCCCCGGAGCCGCCGAGGCGAACGTCCGTCGACCCACCGACGTGGATGCCTGCGGAGCCGCCGATGCGGATACCCGCCGATCCGTCGTCAGCGTGCGCCGCGCCTGCGCTGATCACCAGGTAGCCCACCACCGCGCCCCCGGCGAGCAGCGCCAGTCGAAGAGCGCCGCCCAGGAGACGCCGAGCCGTTCGGTCGGGTCCTTCTGCCAGTGCCACGACCACGTCCCCATCTTCGTCGCAACGTAATTCCACTCAGGACCGTAACGCCATTCCCGGCAAGATCGCACATCGAACGAGGATGCATTCTTCGCCTCCGCCGGCGTGGGGCGCGCGCCCTTTCCCCGTCGACCTGCCGTCAAACTCTGCGTTCGTCAGCAATCGGCGGTGAACCGTGTCCCGGGCCTTCTGACATCGGCCGATGTCGTGGCCCGCGGATGCCAGCAAGAATTGGCACAGACCGACGAGGGGGACCCGGAATGGATCGCCGATACGATGCCTACTGTGCCGCCGACCCGCTGTTCTATGAGTCGCTGGCGACCGTGCAGCGCTCGGCCGGCGACTTTCCCGCCGCACGCCTGCCGCTGCCGGAAGGGTGGCGGATCCGAGCGCACGACGACTGGTTGATCGCCGGGCCCGACGGTGCGAGCCTGCCCCGGCAGGGCTGGAAGATCCATTCCGCGGGCTGCCCGGACAACGCGCAGCGGATCGTCGACACGATCTGGCACTACTGCGTGCCACGGGGGATCTCGTTCAAATTTCTTCGCTCTCCGCAAGTGTTGTTCATGCGCAACTCAAAATACGCGCCGCGCGCCTCCAGTGGCAAACTGGCCACCATTTATCCGGTCGATGACGCCGACGCGCACGCCATTCTCACCGAGTTGGGCGCGCTGCTGGCCGGCGAGCCGGGGCCATATATCCTCAGCGATCTCCGCTGGGGCGACGGTCCGCTGTACGTCCGCTACGGCGCCTTCGCCCACCTGTACTGCGTGGGCGAGGACGGCGACCTGGTTCCCGCGCTCGCCGGGCCGGACGGCACCCTGGAGCCGGACCGGCGGCAGGCGGTCTTCGGCCTGCCGTCCTGGCTGGAGCTGCCCGCGTTCCTGAAGCCGCACCTCGACGCGCGCAACGCGGTGACCACCAACGAACTGCCGTACCGGGTCACGCGGGTCCTGCACTACTCGAACGCCGGCGGCCTGTACGAGGCCGAGGACCAGCGCACTGGCGAGCGGGTGGTGCTCAAGGAGGCGCGCCCGTACGCCGGGCTGGACGGCCGGGGCGATGACGCCATCACCCGGCTGCGCCGCGAGCACGAGATGCTGGACCGCGTCGCCGACGCCGGCATCACGCCGCGGGTGCACGACCGGTTCCCGCTGGGTGATCACGAGTTCCTGGCCCTGGAGTACCTCGAGGGCGAGCCGCTGAACCGGCTCATCGTGCAGAAGTACCCGCTCACCGACCCGGACGCCGATGCCGTCGCGCTGCGTGAGTACACCAGGTGGGCGCAGTCCATCCACCGCCAGGTGCAGGAGGCGGTACGCGCCCTGCACGATCGCGGCGTCGTCTACGGCGACCTGCACATGTTCAACATCATGGTGCGCCCGGACGGGCGCGTGGCGCTGCTCGACTTCGAGGTGGCCGCGCCGATCGACGACCAGCGCCGCCCGGGCCTGCGTAACCAGGGGTTCGCGGCGCCGCGCGATCGGGTCGGCGCGGCCGTGGACGAGTACGCCCTGGCCTGCCTCCTGATCGCGCTGTTCCTGCCGCTGACCCCGCTGTTGCGGCTGGACCTGACCAAGGTGCGGCACCTGGCCGACGTCATCGCCGAGCACTTCCCGGTGCCGCGTGAGCTGCTGGACCGCGCGGTCGCCACGGTGCAGGGCCCGTCCGCCGCACGGCCGGCCGCCACCCGCACCGGGGACTGGTCGGTCTTCGGCCCCGAACCGGACGCCTGGCCGCGCGCCCGGGACACGCTCGTGCGCGCCATCCTCAGCAGCGCCACGCCGGAACGCACGGACCGGCTGTACCCGGGCGACATCGAACAGTTCCGGGTCGGCGGCCTCGGTCTGGCCTACGGCGCCGCCGGCGTGCTGTACGCACTGGCAGAGTCGGACGCCGAGGTCCCCGTCGAGCACCGTGAGTGGCTCCTCAAGCGGGCCGCCGACCCGGGCTTCGACCCCCGTCACGGATTTCTCGACGGGCTGCACGGCGTCGCGTACGTGCTGGACCACCTCGGTGAACGGCAGCCCGCACTGGATCTCGTCGAACGGTGCCTGGCCGCCGGATGGGAGGGCCTGGGACCCGACCTGGCCGGTGGCGTCGCCGGGATCGGCCTCAACCTGCTGCACCTGGCCGGACGCACCGGCGAGACCGCGCTGCGGGACGCGGCGTTCCGCGCTGCGGACATCGCCCGCGACCGGCTCGGCGACGTCCGCTCCGTGCCCGAGGTCAGCGGCGGGCGGCACCCGCACGCGGGGCTCACCCGTGGCTCCAGCGGGGTGGCGTTGTTCTTCCTGCGGATGTACGAGGCCACCGGCGATCGTGAGCACCTCGACCTGGCTTCCACCGCACTCCGGCAGGACCTGCGGCGCTGCGTGATCCGCCCGGACGGGGCCCTCGAGGTCAACGAGGGCTGGCGAACCATGCCGTACCTGGCGGAGGGGAGCGTCGGCATCGGTCTGGTGCTCGACCATTACCTGCGACACCGACCGGACGAGCAGTTCCGGGAGGCCTCCGCCGCGATCGCCCGGGCGGCCCGCTCCCCGATGTACGTCCAGCCCGGGCTCTTCGCGGGACGCGCCGGCATCGTCGCGTACCTCGCGCTGCGCGGCGACCCTGAGCTCTCCGACCAGGTACGCCGGATGGCCTGGCACGCCCTGCCGTACGGCGGTGGCCTGGCCTTCCCGGGCGAGCAGCTGCTGCGGCTGTCCATGGACCTGGCCACCGGCACCGCCGGCGTGCTGCTGGCGCTGGCCATGGCCCGGCACGAGCGGCGCGTGTCGCTGCCGTTCCTCGACTCCCGCCCGACCGGGGTGGGTCCCGCCCACGACTCGATGGGGAGGAGGTGAACGGACATGGCACTTCTCGACCTGCAGGGCATGGAGCTCTCCGCCGAGCAGCGCGGTGGCGGCGGCAGCCGTGCGTCGCTGCTGCTGTGCGGCAACAGCTCGCTCAGCGTGACGACCTGTAACTGAGCACCACCGGTTCCATCCGTACACCCGTACTCGTGAGATCGATTCGTGAAGGAGAACTGTCATGGCGCTTCTGGACCTGCAGGGCATGGAACTGACCGCCGAGCAGCGCGGTGGCGGCGGCGGCAGCCGGGCATCCCTGCTGCTGTGCGGCGACAGCTCGCTCAGTGTCACCACCTGTAACTGACGTTCGCCGATGCCGCGCGGCCCCGGGCGTCCGGTCATGAGCCGGCCCGGGGCTGCGCGCCGCCCTGCCCGGGAGGGGATGCCGTGACCGCGCGGCGCGTACTGGTTCCGCTGGCCATCGTGGCCGTGCTGTCCGCCGTCGCAGAGCTGGTCCTGCCGATGGTGATCGGCCGTACCGTGGACGCGATCGTCGCCGGCCAGGGCGCCGGACGCTGGGTGGCCCGGGCACTGATGCTGGTCGGGGTCCTGGCCGTCGCCGACCCCCTACGCGATCTCCTCGCCGGGCTGGCGCCCGCCGATCAGACCGCGCGGCTGCGGCGCCGGTTGGTGCGGCACACGCTGGCGCTGGGCGCGCGCCGTCCGGACGCCACCGGCGACGTGGTCAGCCGGGTTCTCACCGGCGCGGCGGAGGCCGGTCAAGGCGGGGTGGCCGTGGTCCTCGCCGTGGTGGCCGTCATCCCGGTGGCCGGCGCGGTCGCCGCGCTGGCGTATCTGGATCCTTGGCTGATCGCCGGATACCTCGCGGGTGCGGTGGCCGTCGCCGCTCTGCTGCGGCGGCACGTCCGGGACACCTCCGACGCCGTGCTCCGCTACCAACGGGCTCAGGCGGACATCGCGGGCCGGCTGTCCGACGCGCTCGCCGGCCGCCGCACCATCGCCGCCGCCGCGACCGTGCCCGCCGAGATACGCCGCTGCCTGCGTCCGCTGCGGGACCTGTCCGCCGCGGGCCACGGCACCTGGCGCGTGCTGGCCCGCTCGGCCGGGCAGAGCGCGCTCGTCGGCCCGCTGTTGCACCTGTCCGTGGTCGCCGTCGGCGGCTGGCTGCTGGCCCGCGGCCGCCTCAGCCCCGGCGAACTGCTCGCCGCCGTCCAGTACGGCGCGCTCGGCGCCGGCATCGGTGGACTGGTGGCCGGCTTCAACCGGGTGGCCCGGGCCCGCGCCGGCGCCGGCCGGGTCGCCGAGCTGCTGGAACGCTCCGCGCCCGGGTACGGCCACCGTGAGCTGCCGCCCGGAGCGGGCGTCCTGACCTTCCGGAACGTGACCGTCCGAGCGGCCGGCTTCCGGGTCCTCGCGGGGGTGACCGTGACGCTGCCGGGCGGCCGTCCGATCGCGGTGGTGGGCCGCTCGGGATCCGGCAAGTCGACGTTCGCCGCGCTCGCCGCCCGTCTCACCGACCCGGACGACGGACTCGTCTGCCTGGACGGGGTGCCGCTGACAGAGCTGTCCGCGGACGCCCTGCGCCGGGAGATCGGCGTCGCGTTCGATCGTCCGGCCCTGGTCGGCGCGACGGTGGCGGACGCGGTCGGGCTGGCACACGACCGGCCGGACGACGCCGCGGTGGCCGGCGCGCTGCGGGCGGCGTGCGCCGACACCTTCGTCGCCCGGCTGCCGCGCGGCGCCGCCACCGCGCTGGCCGAGGCCCCGCTGTCCGGCGGCGAGACCCAGCGGCTCGGACTGGCCCGCGCCTGGCACGCCCGACGCCTGCTGGTCCTCGACGACGCCACGTCCAGCCTGGACACCGCCACCGAGGCGCAGATCCTGGGCCTGCTCACCGGCGACAGCAGGCGTACCCACCTGATCGTCGCGCACCGGGCCGGCACCGCGGCGCGGTGCGCCACCGTGGTGTGGCTGGACGAAGGCCGGGTCCGCGCCGTCGCACCGCACCGGCGACTGTGGATGGACCCGGAGTACCGCTCGATCTTCGGCAGCCCGTCGTGACCGGCGCGGTGCGGGCTGCGAGGCGCGAGACGGCGGCGGCGCTGCGCCGCCGGCGCGGCGACGTCTGGCGACTGCTGGCATGGTCCGTGCCGGAGTCCGCGCCCGCGATGCTCTCGGGGCTGTTGCTGGCGCGCGCGGTGGACCAGGGCTTCCTCCGCGGCCGGCCCTGGCTCGGCACCGCCTGGCTCGGCCTGCTCGTCGTCGCCGCCGTGGTGGGGGCATGGGGCGCCCGGCAGGCGAACCGCGCGGTCGCCGGCGTCGTCGAGCCGTTCCGCGACGAACTGGTCACCCGGGTGGTCACCGCGTCGCTGGGCGCCGCGACCCGGCCGGGCCCGGACCGCGCGCCAGAGGGTGCGGTGGCCCGGCTGACGAATCAGGTCGAGGCGGTACGCGACGCGTTCGCCGGCCTGGTCCTGGTCTCCCGCGGCTTCTTGATCACGGTCCTGGCCGCGCTGATCGGCACCGCGTCGCTGGCGGCCCCGCTGCTCCCGGTGATCGCACCGCCGCTGCTCGCCGCTCTCGCGCTGTTCGCGCTGGCGCTGCGGCTCGGTGTCCGGTGGCAGCGCGACCACCTGGCGGCGGGGGAGCGGCTCGCGGACCGGGCCACCGC
>NZ_JBEZXZ010000136.1:0-24887 GCF_040638275.1 Actinoplanes sp. NPDC026623
GGCGGGGTCTTTACGTTGGTATGTCCCTCTCGCTGAGCATGTTCGCGGACAGCCCGTCACCAGTTACGTACCGAACTTCTGCCTACGCGCTTAGTTGAGCTCGATGACGGCTTCCACGAGCAGCCAGACGCCGAACATAACGAAGAGCGCGGCGGCGCCGTACCGAATAGCCTTCTCCGGCAGGTGCCGGCCGAGCATGCGGCCGACGAGGATGGCGAGGGCGTCGGCGGCGACCATGCCGAGCGTCGAGCCGAGCCAGGTGCCGAACCAGCCGTGCTGGGTGGCCAGCGTGATCGTCGCGAGCATGGTCTTGTCGCCCAGCTCGGCCAGGAAGAACGCGCCGCCGACCGCGAGGATCGCCGAGCCGTTCGAGCGTTCGGCCTTGTTCTTCTCCTCGTCGGTGAGCCGGTCGCCGCGCAGCGTCCAGGCGCCGAAGCCGAGGAAGGCGAGGCCCGCCACCAGCGAGATCCAGCCGGTGGGCAGCGCGGCGCCGAGGCCGTAGCCGATGCCGACGGAGACGGCGTGCACGAGCGCGGTGGCGATCGTGATGCCGATCAGCACCGGCACGGTTTTGAAGCGGGTGGCGAAGGTGAGCGCCATGAGCTGAGACTTGTCGCCGAGCTCCGCCACGAAGATGACCGCGAAGCTGAGCGCGGTGGCGGCGAGGATGGCATCCATGAGAACTCCCGGTGCTGGTCAGACCGGGGTTTGGGCGCAGGGCGACCTCGACCCGGCCAGGTAAACGGCCAAGTCGAAGGTCTCGCTCGCCCCAGGATCAGGGCCGCGTGGCCGGGCTCTCGAACCGCAGAGCCAGTATGTCGACCACGACATTGGGAGCTACTCCCCTTCGCACCACGAAGCCTACCGGCCCCGGAACTCCAGTCGTCGCGGGTGGGCTGTGAGCCTCGCGACAGCGAAAAGCCGGCGCACCCGCGGGCGCGCCGGCTTCTCCGCCTCAGTGCGCGGCGATCAGCTTCTGCAGCTCGAGGCGGCTGAGGCTCGCGCCGTTCTCCGCGCGCTTCGCCTTGGCCGCCGACGGGTCCGGCGGCGACAGCGGCTTGCAGCGCTTGTCCGCGCGGTTCGCCTTCACGCGCCTCGGCAACTCGCCCGACGCCAGGTAGTCGGCGATCACGTTGTCCACGCAGGCGTTGCCGAAGAGCGAGCCGGCGTGTGTCGTGCCGCCGACGCCCTCGATCAGGGCCGAGCGGGGGAAGCGCTTGCGAACCTCGAGCGCGCCCGAGAACGGGGTCGCCGCGTCCAGGGTCTCGCTGATCAGCAGGATCGGCGGAACCTTCGTGCCCTCGACCCGCACCGGCGTGCCGGCCTTGCCGGCCCAGGTCAGGCACGGCGCGTTGTACCAGGCGTTGCCCCAGGTCTCGAACGGCGCGGCCTTGTGCACCCGCCAGTTGTCCGTGCGCCACTTCTCCCACGACATCGGCCACCGGGTGTCGGTGCACTGCACCCCGAGGTAGACCGCGTACCCGTTGTCGGCGCCCTTCTCCTGCGAGTTGCTCGCGTCGAAGAGCTTGCGCAGCGGCGCCGGATCGGAGCCGTTGACCCAGCTGGAGAACGCCGTCGCCACCGAGTCCCAGCCGAAGACGTAGTAGCCGGCCTGCAGGAACACGTCAGTCAGCTCGTCCGGGCCGATGACCCCGCCGGCGGGCTTCCTCGCCATCTTCGCCTGCTCGGCGTAGAAGAGCTTCTCGACAGTCGCGCCGGTCCTGCCGAGGTGGTACTGCTTGTCGTGCTCGGCGAGCCACCCGAAGTAGATCTTGATGTTGCGGTCGAAGGCCCGGTCCTGGTCGAGGTTGGAGTCGTACCAGACCCGGTCCGGGTTCACGACGCCGTCGAGGACCATCCGGCGGACCCGGTCGGGGTGCAGCGTCGCGTACACCTGGCCGATGTAGGTCCCGTACGAGTAGCCGTAGAAGCTGATCTGCTCGGCGCCGAGCGCGGCGCGCAGGCGCTCCATGTCCCGCACGGTGTCGACGGTGCGCAGGTTGTCGAGGAGCGCGCCGCCGTTCCTGGCGCAGGCCGCGGCGTAGTCCCGGGACCGCTTGAGCCAGACCTGCTCCAGCGCCGGCGTGCTCGGCACGTAGGCCGGCCGGTTGTAGCCCTGGTACTTGCTGTCGCAGGTGAGCTTCGGCCGGCTGGAGCCCACCCCGCGGGGATCGAAGCCGATCCAGTCGTACCCGGCACCGCCGCCGTTCGGCACGTTCTCGCCGAGCGCCGACAGGTTCAGCCCGGACGCGCCGGGGCCGCCTGGGTTGATCAGCATGACGCCCTGGTACTTGCCGTCCGGCACCGTGTGCTTGATGCGCGAGACGGCCAGCTTGATCGTCTTTCCCGTCGGGGACGAGTAGTCCAGCGGGACGGTCAGGAAGCCGCACTCGGCCTTGCGGGACTGCAGTCCCGCGTCCGTACATTCGCCCCAGGCGATCGTGGGGTATCCGGGCTGGCCGCGCGCGGGCACGGCCTCGGCTCCGTACGCGGCGGTCCCGCCGGACACCGCCAGCGCGATCGTGGCGGCAGTCGCCAGAAGTGTTCTCATGCCCAGCCCTTCGTCAGTATTCGCCCCATATGCTCCGGTGCGGACCACCGTTCAACAGCCGTCCACGCCCGGGAGTTACCACGAAAGAGGCGACAGACCGGACTCGGACCGGCGCCCGGGCCGCACAACGACCACCCGTACGCGCTGGCGGCAATGCCCGCACCACAATGCC
This sequence comes from Actinoplanes sp. NPDC026623, assembly GCF_040638275.1. NCBI lineage: Bacteria > Bacillati > Actinomycetota > Actinomycetes > Micromonosporales > Micromonosporaceae > Actinoplanes > Actinoplanes sp. NPDC026623. The sequence goes on from NZ_JBEZXZ010000136.1 coordinate 2,724, forward strand.
CGAAATGTAACGATGTGGTGATGGACTTCCGGGGTCGAGAGCCATGCTGGCTGCACCCGCTCATGGGGACCACCGTGGACGACCGCTCGCCACAGGAGTACATGGTCGCCCTGCAACACGTCGTGCTGGCCCTGGACGGCGACCCGGCCTGGCAGGGCTGGTGGCACCGGTCGGGCCTGCGGGAATGCGAGCTCGGGATAGTCGCCGAGGGCCACGTCGACCACCTGCGGCCGAGCGCCGACATCCGCGAGGTACGCGGCCGGGTCCGGGCGAACTTCACCTGCGCCGCCCCGGAGGACGGCGTGCGGCGCCCGGCGGAGTTGTTCCCGCTCGCGGTGCACGAGGTGACAGGCATGTTCGAGGTGATCCGCCAGGCGATCGGCCTGGGGCCGCTGCCGCCGACGCCACCGCTGCCCGACCTGCCGGACCAGGCCCGCGAGTTCGCGGTGACCCGCAAGGCGCCGCCGGCCGAGACCGGCGAGGTCGAGCAGCAGGGCTACCTGACGCTCATCCAGATCGAGGAGTTCTTCGGCGACGAGGCGCCGCCTATCCGGTGAGCTCCTCGCGGTTCACCCGCTCGGGCCGGTGCGCGCCGGGCTGACGCTGGCGGGGCACCGTGCGCACCATCGGCAGCGACGGCGTCACCACGACCGCGGCGCCGCCCAGCCCGATGCTCGCGTAGGTCACCGGCGACGCGCTGCGCAGCGCCAGGCCGTAGACGACCCCGAGCAGCACCGCGCCGGCGGCCACCGCGGGCAGCACCGATCCGTCCGGCACACCCAGCAGCGCCGGCAGGTCGTCGAAGGCGAGATATCCGAGCGCGCCCAGCGCCACGGTCGACAACCCCGGCGCCAGCAGGCGGCTCCACACCCCCTCGCCGTTCGGGTGGCGGTTGAGGAACATCAGCGCCGCCAGCGAGGCGCCGAGCAGGAGCAGCAGGATGCCCAGGCCGCCGGCGACGCCGAGCAGGCGGGCCGCCGAGTCCGGGTCCGCATCCGCGAGCGCTCCCGCACCGATCACCAGGCCCACGACGACGGTCTGGGTCAGCGAGGCGGCACCCGGAGCCGAGGTGCGCCGGCCGGTGCGGCCCAGCCCGGGCGGCAGCACCCGCTCGCGGCCCAGGGCGAACAGATAGCGGGCGGTCGTCTGGTGCAGGGCGATCATCGCCGCGAGCAGGCCGGCCACCAGCACCACCCGGCCGAGCGTCGCCGCCCAGGGCGCGAGCCGGCCGGCGGCCAGGTCGAACATCAGGTCCGGCCCGCGCGCCCCGGCCTCGGCCGCGATCCGGCCCGGCCCGGTGGCCACGCTCATCGCCCAGCTCGCCGCCGCGAAGAGGACCGCGAGCGCCGCGATCGACAGGTAGGTGGCCCGGGTGATCGACCGGCGCGGGCGGTGCGCCTCCTCGGCGTACGCGGCGGTGGTCTCGAAGCCGGCGAAGGCCAGCGCGACCAGGACCAGGAGGATGCCGAGCGCGGGACGCGGCAGCCCCGACAGGTTCGCCGGCGACAGGGTCTCCCAGGTGAGGCTGCCGCCGGCGGGTTGCAGGAGGTCGGCGACGCTGTAGCCCAGGATCACCGCGACCCCGGCCGGCACCAGGGCGGCGAGCAGCCAGGCGGTCACCGCCAGCGGCAGCAGGCCGCAGATCGCGACCACCGCCCAGCAGCCGAGCGCCACCACCCACCACGGCACGGCGAGCGCCGGCCCGGCGGCCGCGCCGGCGACGGCGTACAGGCTGACCTGCAGGGCGGCGTAGGCGAGCAGGGCGAGCCAGGCGGCGCCGATCCCGAGCGGGCGGCCCAGCCCCCGGGCGACGAGGCAGTACAGCGCGCCGGCGTGCGGCATCCGCCGGGACATCGCGAGGTAGCCGGCCGCGAAGACCAGCAGGAGCAGCCCCAGGCCGAGGAAGAGCAGCGGCAGCGCGACCGGGCCGGCGCCCGCGTAGGCGCCGGGGACGGCCGTCGCGACCACGGACAGCGGGGTGACGGCGGCAACGGCCAGGAACACGATGGACACGCCGCCGAGGCGCCCGGCGGCCAGGGTGTAAGGCGGGGGCACCGCTTCATTGACGCCCATCCGGCGGTCGTTTGACAACCACCGGTGATCGGTTACTAACTGAACGTGAAGAGAATGGCACGAACGGCGCCCGACATCGTCCTTTGCGGTGCGGACCCCCCGCCACCCGGACGACGCCCCCGGCCGCCGACCGGACGGCAAACCTTCTTCACAGCGACCGTCGCGGCAAAGGCCTCAGCTCCGGCCCCGGCCGACCGACAAACGGGGTCATGGGCATGCTCGCAACACGGCAACTGACGGAGTTCCTCTCCGTGGTCGCCGACCGGCCGGACGGGCCGGCCGCGCAGTTCGCGGCAGTGGAATGCGCGGCGCGCGCTCTCGACGCAGAGATCGCCGTGCTGGTCATCGACGGCCTCGTGGTCGCCACCATCGGCGTGCTCGCCGAGGAGGCGCAGCCCGCGACGCTGATCGAGGTCGGCGCCGGGCGCCGCGGCACGATGACGCTCGCCGGCACCGCGTACGCGGTCACCGGCGCCCCGATCGGCGGCGAGACGCCCGGCGTGCTGGTCCTCGGCCGCGCCGGCCGCGACTTCGCCGACGAGGAGGTCTGCCTGCTGCGCGGCATGGCCCGCGTCCTCGAGCTGAGCCTGCGGGCCCTGAACGTCATCGAGAGCGAGCGCCGCCAGGCGCAGGAGAACGGCCGCCTGGTCGACTCGCTGCAGGAGCGGCAGCGGCTCTTCGAGCACCTCACCCGGATCCAGCGGCTGATCGCCCGCCGCGCGCCGCTGCAGCAGATCCTGGACGCCATCACCTCCAGCGCCGCCGAACTGCTCTGCCTGGAGAACGCGTCGCTGAGCCTGCTGGAGCGCGACGACCCGTCGGTCGGCAGCATGGTCTCCAGCGTGGGCTTTCCCCCCGACATCCTGCCCAAGATGAACCGCGTGCCGCTGCGGTCGGCCGGCGTCGCGGGCCTCTCGGTGCTCGGCGACGAGCTGGTCATGGTGGAGGACTACGCGAGCTCGCCGATCGCCATCCCGGAGGTCGTCCGCGCCAGCATGAAGGCCGTGATGGCCGTACCCGTGCACGAGAACGGCGACGTCGTCGGCTGCCTGACGGTCGGCACCTACGCGGCCCCGCGCGAATGGGACAAGCCGTCCCAGGACGTGCTCCGCGCCTTCGCCGAGCACGTCAGCCTGGCGCTGACCGACGCGCGGACCCTCGAGGCGATGAACCAGGCGTTCCACGACTCGCTGACCGGCCTGGCCAGCCGGGCCCTGTTCCAGGCCCGGCTCGAACGGGCCTTCGCGGCCGCGGAGCAGGAGAAGCTCGGCGTCGCGATGCTCTTCGTCGACCTGGACCGTTTCAAGGTGGTCAACGACTCGCTCGGCCACGGGGCGGGCGACCAGCTGCTGATCCAGGTCGCCGAGCGCATCAAGTCCTGCCTGCGCGACGCCGACACGGCGGCGCGCCTCGGCGGCGACGAGTTCGCGGTGCTGCTGCCGCTGGCGACCGGGGTGGAGGATGCCTCCGCGCTGGCGGGCCGGATCCTGGAGGCGATACGCGAGCCGTTCGACCTCAACGGCAAGGAGACGTTCGTCAGCTGCAGCCTCGGCATCGCGTACACGACGGCCGGCGGGCGCGAGGCCCAGGAGCTGATGGTCGCCGCGGACCTGGCGATGTACCAGGCGAAGAAGCACGGCAAGGACCGCTACGAGATCTTCGAGCCGGCCCTGCAGGCCGCCTTCCAGGCGAGCCTGCAGATGGAGGCCGACCTGCGCCGGGCGGTGGTCCGGCACGAGTTCGAGCTGCGCTACCAGCCGATCGTGCACCTGAAGACCGGCGAGATCACCGGCCTGGAGGCGCTGGTCCGCTGGCAGCACCCGGAGCGCGGCCTCATCCCGCCGCTGGACTTCATCCCGATGGCCGAAGAGACCAGCATGATCATCCCGATCGGCGAGTGGGTGCTGCGCGAGGCCTGCCGCCAGACGGCGGTCTGGAACACCAGGCGCGACGGCAAGCGGCCGCTGTCGGTGAGCGTCAACATCTCGGCGGTGCAGCTGGACCAGACGGACCTGCCGCAGGTGGTGGAGTCGGCGCTGGCCAACAGCGGCCTGCCGGCCACCTGCCTGGTGATCGAGCTGACGGAGTCCCTGCTGGTGGACCACCGGCCCTCGACGCTGCATCAGCTCGAACAGATCAAGAGCCTGGGCGTGCGGCTGGCGATCGACGACTTCGGCACGGGTTACTCGAGCCTGGCGTACCTGCGCCGCTTCCCGGTCGACATCATCAAGATCGACAAGTCGTTCGTCGACGACGTCGGCGACGTGCCGGAGGCCGCCGCGCTGACGCTGGGCATCATCCAGCTCGGCCAGGCGCTGAACCTGTCGACGATCGCGGAGGGCATCGAGTACGCCGAGCAGCTCAGCGAGCTGACCGACGGCAACTGCGAGCTGGGGCAGGGCTACTACTTCGCCGAACCCCTCAACGACAAGGCCCTCGGCGAACTGCTGTTCCCCGACAACTGACGCCGGTTCAGGTGACCGCGCGCGCGATCAGGATGCCGGCACCGGCGGCGGCGATCCCGGCCAGGACGCTGCCGATCGCGTACCCGGCGGCCGTCGAGCGCTCGCCCGCCCGGCCCAGGTGCAGCACCTCGTAGCTGAACGTCGAGTACGTCGTCAGGGCGCCGCAGAAGCCGGCGCCCAGCAGGCTCGCGAGCCACGGCGCGACGGGCAGCCCGGCGAGCAGGCCGAGCAGCAGCGAACCCGCCACGTTGACCGTCAACGTGCCCCAGGGGAACACCGAGCCGTACCGCGCCTGAATCGCCCGGTCGGCCAGGTAGCGCAGCGGGGCGCCGGCCGCCGCACCCAGGGCCACCAGCAGCAGGGTCACCGCCGCACCACCGCCTCGCCCGCCGCCGTGCCGGCCCAGACCGCGAGCAGCGCGCCGATCAGCGTCGCCGCCAGGTAGAGCAGGCCCGTGCCCGGCGCGGCCCGGACGGCGTCGACGGAGGCGGCCGAGAAGGTGGTGTAGCCGCCGAGCACCCCCACGCCCCAGAACGGGCGGATCAGCCGCCGCCGCGGCCACACCCGGGTGACGAACACCATGAGGACGCCGATCAGCAGGCAGCCGGTCATGTTGATCATCCAGGTGGACCAGGCGAACGCGCGCGGGTCGTGCGGCCAGGCCACGCCGATGCCGTAGCGGGCCAGGGCGCCCAGGGCGCCGCCGGCGGAGATCGCCGCCAGCACCGGCAGCGCGCTCGGGTCCAGCTCGGCGCGGCCGGCCGGGGTGCTCAGGTCGACGTCCGGGTCCAACGGTTCCGGATCATCGGCCACGCGCCAACGCTAAGGCCTCCCGGATGAGGTGACACGCAAATTCTCACGCCGGACGCCCGGCGACCGATCAATGCGGTACAGAACCGGCAGAAGGAGTTGAGACATGGGCGCGTCTGAGACGCCTCCCGCGCGCCGCGACCGGCTGCTGCGGGTGTCGGGCGCACTCGCGCTCGTGTCCCTGCTGCTCGTGCTCGCCGATTATCTGCACCCGTTCGGGCCGAAGCTGCTCCTCTGGCTGCCGTCGACGGCCGGCGCGATCGTCGTCTTCCTGGCCTTCCTGCGCACCTCCCGCACCGCGTCGCTGCCCGAGCCGACCAGGCGGTTCTGGCGCCACCTGACCTACGCCGTCGCCTGCGTCAGCGTCGGCACCTCGGTCAAGACCGTCAACGTGCTGACCGCCGCCGACCCGCACGGCCCGCAGACCGGAAGGGTCATGCTGGCCTGCTGCGCCGCCGCGGTGCTGTTCATCGTCTACGCCCTGTACCGGCTGCCGCTGAGCCGGCAGAGCTCGGGCGAGTTGCTCCGCGTCGTGCTCGACGCCGGCACCCTCATGCTGGCCACGGCGGTCTTCGTCTGGCACTACGCGACCCGGTCCGCGCTGAGCAGCGGCAACCGCACCGCCGTCTACGTGTCCCTCTTCGTGGCCGTCATCGCCCTGCTCGCCGTCTTCGCGGCGTCCCGGTTCGTGTTCTCCAGCCACCTGCTCGTCGACAAGCGCGCGCTGCGGCTGATCGCGCTGGCCATGCTCGTCGGCTCGGTCGGCCCGATGTTCCGCGCGCCGTTCGAGGTGGTCGACCCGTACCTCTTCCCCGACCTGGTCAGCACGCCGATCGTCTACCTCCTGGCCACCTGCGCGGCGGTATACCAGCGCGGCACCCGGGTCGGCCCGCGCCGCGGTGCCGCCGCCGCGCCGCGGCACCGCTCGTTCAGCCTGCTCCCGTACGCGGCCGTCGCCGCCGTCGACGCCCTGCTGGTCGCCGACTCGATGGGCCGCGGCACCGAGGGGATCGTCATCGTCGGGGCCGCCGTGATGATCACGGCGCTCGTGGTGCTGCGCCAGCTCACCGCGTTCCACGACAACAGCCGGCTGCTCGAACGCCTCGACCACGGCGCCAAGCACGACGCGCTGACCCAGTTGCCGAACCGGGTGCTGTTCCACGCCCGGCTCCAGCAGGCCCTGACCGCGCCGGGAGACCGGCCGGTGGCGGTGGCGCTCATCGACCTGGACGACTTCAAGGAGGTCAACGACACCCTCGGGCACGAGGTCGGCGACCTGCTGCTGGTCGGCGTGGCGCAGCGCCTCGCGGGCTGCGTACGGGCCGGTGACACCATCGCCCGCCTCGGCGGCGACGAGTTCGTCGTGGTCCTGGACGACGCCGACCCGGCGTCCGCGGACCAGGCCGCCGAGCGGATGGTGAACGCGCTGCGCCAGCCCGTCTACGCCGACGGCCACGAACTGCCGATCCGCGCCAGCATCGGCATCGCCGACGGCCGCAGCGGCGACGAGTCCTCGGTGCTGCTGCGGCACGCCGACATCGCGATGTACGCGGCCAAGAACGTGCCCGGCACGGCATGCCTGCACTACACCGCCAGCATGGCGGCGAACGGCACCGAGCACGCACACCTCGGCGCGGAACTGCGCGAGGCGATCACCGGCGGCCAGCTCTTCCTGCTCTACCAGCCGATCGTCTCGCTGGACGACGGCCGGATCATGGGCTCGGAGGCGCTGGTCCGCTGGGCGCACCCGGTGCACGGCACGTGCGCGCCGGACGCGTTCATCCCGGTCGCCGAGCGCACCGGCCTGATCGTCCCGCTGGGGCAGTGGGTGATGCGCACGGCGTTCGCCCAGCTCGCGAGCTGGATCGCCGAGCACGGCGACGCGCTGCCGGGCGTGCTGAACGTCAACGTGTCGGCGCGGGACCTGCGCGAGCCCGGATTCCCGGACGGCGTGGCGGAGCTGCTCTCCGAGTTCGGCCTGGCCGCGGACCGCGTGGTCCTGGAGATCACCGAGACGATGGCCCTGGAACCGGGCCAGTCGATCACCAACCTGCACCGGCTGCGGACGCTGGGCGTACGGGTGTCGCTTGACGACTTCGGCACCGGCCACTCGACCCTGACGCTGCTGCACGAGTGCCCGATCGACGAGATCAAGCTGGACCGCTCGTTCACCCAGGCGCACGTCGACGGCCGCCCCCCGGTGTCCGCCGCGGTGATCCACCTGGCACAGGCGCTGGGCCTGCACCCGGTCGCGGAGGGCGTCGAGACGGCCGAGCAGGCCGAGCAGTTGCTGGCGCTGGGCTACATCGCCGCGCAGGGCTACTACTTCGCCCGGCCGATGCCGGCCGAGCGGTTCGGTGAGCTGCTGCGGGCGAACCGCTCGCTGATGCCCGCCCCGGCCTGGCAGGCCGCTTGATTGCCACCGGACAACATTTTCCGGCATCAAGGGTTGGCGGTCGGCGCGGCGGGTAACCGTTCAGGAGTAGGTCACTTCACCTGGAGGTCCCCCATGGCTACCGATGACAAGATCGAAAACAAGTCCGAGGAGCTGACCGGCAAGGTCAAGGAGGGCGTCGGCAAGGCGACCGACGACGAGCGACTCGAGGCCGAGGGCAAGGCCGACCAGAGCAGCTCCAAGCTCAAGCAGGCCGGCGAGAACATCAAGGACGCCTTCAAGAGCTGATTTCCCGTACGGGCACACCCAGGTTCCGTGGCACCCAGCCCGGCCTCTCAACGACGCGAGGCCGTGGCCGGGGCTGCCGGGCCGGAGGTGGGGCAAAGGGCGGCCACTGACGCGGCCGCCCTTTGCCTGTCCGTCAGGCCGTCGGGACGAGTTCCCGCTCGTCGTTCCGGGTCGCCGGCTCGACCGCCGGGGGCGGCTCGTGTGCGACCTCCGGCAGCCAGCCGAGCCAGCGGGGAAGCCACCAGTTCTTCTCGCCCAGCAGGGCCATCACCGCGGGCAGCAGCACCGCCCGGATGATCGTCGCGTCCAGCAGGACCGCCGCCGCCAGGCCGACGCCCAGCTCCTTGGTGGAGATCAGCGGGAGCGTCGCGAAGAGGGCGAAGACCGCCACCATCACCAGCGCGGCGCTGGTGATCACGCCGGCCGTGCTGCCGATGCCCCGTGACACCGCCAGCCTGGTCGGCAGGCCCCGGTCGTGGCCCTCGCGGATCCGGCTCAGCACGAAGACGTGGTAGTCCATCGAGAGTCCGAACAGGATGATGAACAGGAACAGCGGCATCCAGTTGGTGATGCCACCGCCGGCCTTGAAGTCAAGCACCGACTCGAAGTGGCCGTACTGGAAGATGAAGACCAGCATCCCGTAGGCCGCCGCGACCGACAGCAGGTTGAGCACCACGCCGGTGATCGCGACCACCACCGAGCGGAACGACACCAGCAGGAGCAGGAACGCCAGCCCCAGCACGAAGCCGAAGACCCACGGCAGGGAATCGCTCAGCCGCTTGTTGAAGTCCATGTTCCCGGCGGTGTCACCGGTGACGGCAACCGTCGCGCCCGGCACCCGGCCGAAGGCGTCCGGCGCCACGCTGTCGCGCAACGCCCGCACGGCACGCTCCGACACCGGGTCGCTGCCGTTGCCGGCCAGGCCGACCGAGACGACCGCGACCGTCCCCGCCGGGTTGACCCGCACGTCGATCGGCTCGCGCAGCTGGCCGCTCGCCGCCGCCGCGCGGCGGAACTCCGCCAGCGCCGCGTCGAACCGCGCGCCGCGCACCGTCGGGGCCTTGACGACCACCTCGGCCGGCACGGTCTCGCTCGGGAAGGCCTCGTTGATCTTCACGTAGGTCTGCACGATCGACGAGTTCGGTGACACGTCCTCGATGCTCTCGCCCTTGGTCCGCAGGTCGAGCATCGGCGCGGCGAGCACGGCCAGCACGCCGACGGCGAGGATCGTCGAGATCAGCGGCCGGGCCAGCACGACCCGCAGCACCGCGTTCCAGACCCGGCCGTCGTTGCGCCGCCGGTACAGGCCCGGAATCTTGAGCGCGTCGACCCGGTCGCCCAGCGCCGAGAGCAGCGCGGGCAGCACGGTCAGCGAGCCGAGCACCGCGGTGGCCACCACCAGGATCGTGCCCACCGCGAAGCTGGTGAAGGTGGCGTCCTGGGTGAAGAACATGCCGGACATGGCCACGATGACGGTGAGGCCGGAGATCCAGATCGACCGGCCGGACGTCTGCGCGGCGATGACCAGCGCCCGATGCGGATCGGCGCCGTTGCGGCGCTCGTCACGCTCCCGGCGGATGTAGAACAGGCAGTAGTCGACGCCGACCGCGAGGCCGACCAGCAGCATCACGTGCATCGTCGCGTCGACGGTCGGCGCGAAGCGGCTCGCCCCCGCGAGCAAGCCGATCGCGGCGACCACGGCGGTGACGGCGAGCCCGACCGGCAGCACCGCGGCGACGACCGCCCCGAACGCGACGAGCAGGATGCCGAGCGAGACCGGGATGGAGAGCATCGACAGCCGGGTGAGGCCCTCGTCGAGCGAGTCGCCGATGAGCTTGTCGCCGCTGGCGTCCCCGGCCTCCGCGATCAGCAGGCCCGGGTGCCGCCCCCGCACCTCGGCGACGGCGTCGAGCAGGGGCAGGACCCGATCCTTGGCGGTCTCCGGGTCGCCGCTCATGGTGAACGGCACGAGCGTGGAACCGCCGTCCGGCGACACCAGCGGGTCGGCGACGCCGGCCACCCCGGCCCGCCCGGTAAGGGTCCTGGTGACGTCCGCGACGGCCCGGTCCCGGTCCGCGCCCTGCACGAGGACCATCTCGCCGGCCGGGCGGACCGGGAAGCCGGCCTGTTCGACGATCCGGTCGGCCCGCCCCGACTCGCCGTGGCCCTGGTCGCTGTTCGAGGCCTCGAGCGTGCCGATCTGTCCACTTGCGATGGTGATGCCGACGACGAAGGCGATCCATCCGAGGATCGCCACGGTGCGATGCCGCGCACTCCACAGCGCGGCGCGTGCCGCGATTCCGGTGACGTTCTCCCTGTGCTTCATGACAACTGACGCTAGGGAGATCGCACGCCACTATCGATCCGGTGACCTGGCGCTTCGGTGGTAGGGCTAACCCTACGACTGCAGGTAGGCCAGCACCGCCAGGACGCGGCGGTGCTGCTCGGTGTCCGGGGGGAGGTCGAGTTTGGTGAAGATGTTGCGGACGTGCTTCTCCACCGCGCCCTCGGTCACCACGATCTTGCGGGCGATTGCCGTGTTGGAGCGGCCCTCCGCCATCTGGCCGAGGACCTCGCGCTCGCGGGGGGTGAGATTGCGCAGCGGGTCGTCGCGGCGGCGGCGGACCAGCAACTGGCCGACGACCTCGGGATCGAGCACGGTGCCGCCGCCCGCCACCCGGCGCAGCGCGTCCATGAACTCGGCGATCTCCGCGACCCGGTCCTTGAGCAGATAGCCGACCGCACCGAGGCGATCGGCGAGCAGGTCGTCGGCGTACTCCACCTCGACATACTGCGAGAGCACCAGCACCGGGCTGCCCGGCACCCGGCTCCTGGCCTCGACGGCGGCGCGCAGCCCCTCGTCGGTGTGCGACGGCGGCATCCGGACGTCCACGATGGACACATCGGGCCGATGCTCGGTGATGGCCTCGACGAGCGACGGCCCGTCGCCGACGGCCGCGACGACGGTGCAGTCGTTCTCTTCCACCAGCCGGATCAGACCCTCGCGCAACAGCACGGCATCGTCGGCAATCACCACCCGCATGCCGACGAGCCTATGCGCTGCGCTTTCCTTACAGGGGCAGGGCCACCGTGATGGTGGTTCCGGCGCCGGCGGGGCTGGTCACGCTCATCACGCCGCCGGCCGCCTGCACCCGGTCGGCCAGGCCGGCCAGGCCGTGCCCCTTGGCCAGGCTGGCGCCCCCGATGCCGTCGTCGGCGACGGTGATCAGCAGGCCCGTCGCGTCCGGCCGGACGCTGACCCACACCTCGCCGGCGTGGCTGTGCTTGGCGACGTTGGTGAGCGCCTCGGCCACCACGAAGTACGCGGTCGTCTCGACGGCCGGGTCGAGGCGGGCCGTCGACGGGGCGTCCAGGTCGACCGGGATCGTGCACCGGCCGGCCAGCGCGGTCAGCGCCGCCTGCAGCCCCCGGTCGACCAGGATCGGCGGGGCGATGCCGCGCGAGAGCGCCCGCAACTCGTCCAGGGTCTCCCGGGTCTGGCTGAGCGCCTCGGCGACGGTGGCCCGGGCCGCCTCGGGGTCGGTCGCGAACTGCTGCTCGGCGCGGCTCAGGTCCATGGCGAGCCGGACGAGCCGCTGCTGCGGGCCGTCGTGGATGTCCCGCTCGAGGCGCCGCAGCGCGGTCGCCTCGGCGGACACGGCCGCGGTCTTCTGCGCCTCGGCGATGTCCCGGGCCGCCCGGGCCTCGGCGACCTGCTCGCGTAGCTGGTTGACCCCGCAGAGGGTGCCCCGGGCGAAGGCCGCCTCGAGCAGCGCCATGCCGCGGATCACCGGGTACAGGGTGCCGGCGAAGAAGATGCCGACCGCCATGTGGAAGACGACCCGGGTGGAGTAGGCGTCGCCCAGGCCGAGCAGCATCGGCAGGTCCTGGTTGTCGGGGCCGCGCGGGATCGACCAGTCCCAGAGCGGGAAGGTCAGGCCGCCGATCGCGCCCGCCCACCAGGTGATCGCGAAGGCGAACGCGATCGTGCTGGGGATGAAACGGAACATGCCGTGCACCAGGTCGAGCCACGACTGGCCGTCGACGAGCGGCGTGAAGAGCCGGCGCGCCTGGCTCGATCCGGGGCGGGCCCGCTTGTAGACCACGGGCGGCACCCGATAGCCGAAGACCGAGCCGAGGCGGGCCCGCTCGATGACCGCGAAGCCGCGCGCCATCATCAGCGTGGCCACCAGGATCGGCACGCCGATCCAGAGGATCAGCGTGCCGATTCCCAGGAAGAAGCCGGTCGAGAACAGCACGATCGTGATCAGGCCGAGCGGGAAGCCGACCAGGATGTACAGGGTGTCCAGCCCGAGCTGGCGGCCGAGGCGCTGGACCAGGCCGGGGCTGAGCTCGCCGGGTGCGGTAGTCATGTCGTTGACGTTAGGCATCGGCGGCCTCCCAACCGATCCCGCTGTCCGCCCAGTCGACAGTAGGGTTAACCCGACCCCCGGCTCAACCCGGCGCCGTCAGCCGCCCTCGGAGATGAGGCTGGTGAGGTCGGCGGTCCGCTGGGGCGTCCACCCGTCCGGCGGGGCGATGGCCGCCCAGGCCGCCACCGGCTCGGCGCCGTAGCTGTGCCCGTGCCCGGCCGGCACCCCGGTTGAGAACGCCATATCGGCCGTGACCAGCCAGAACGTCACCAGCGGGTACCAGTGTATGTCCGGCGACACGTCGGCGCCCCGCGGCTCCTCCAGCCAGTCGGGACGGCTCACCGCCAGCCGCGGCCCCCACCACACGATCGGATCCGAGGGGTGCTGCAGGTAGACGACCCGCGGCGGCGACCACGTCGTCGCCGGCTGGGCCAGGTCCGTAGCCGGATCGCGGGCGAAGCGGATCGTGGCGCCGTTCTCGTAGGTGGGCAGGATCTCCGGGGTGCCCGGGTCGCGGTCGGCGACGAACTCCCGCCACAGCTCGTTGCGGTTGGGCGGGCCGACGAGCAACATTCCGTCGACCCGGTTGCGGATGTCGTCGGCGCCGCTGAACGCCGATTCCGCGCCGAACGAGCCGAGGCTCTCGCCGAACAGCAGCAGCTTCGGCCGCTGGCTCAGCGGCAGTTTCGACCAGGCCCCGTACACGGCGTTGAACAGGTCCCGGCCGGCCTCCCGGGCGCGCTCCTTGTCGACCAGGAAGGACAACCAGCTCGGCAGGTAGGAGTACTGCAGGGCGACCATGGCCGAGTCGCCGTTGTACATGTATTCCAGCGGGTCGACGCCGCCGGAGTCGACCCAGCCCGTGCCGGTCGTGGTGACCACCAGGAGAACCTTGCGGTCGAAGGCGCCGGTGCGCTGCAACTCGGCAACGGCGAGCGCGGCCCGCTCCCGCGAGGTCGGCGCGGAGTCCAGCCCGGCGTACACCCGGATCGGCTGCTTGACGCCGACGCCGCCGAAGCCGCGCAGCTGGTCGACGGTGGGTCCGCCGCCGACGAAGTTGCGGCCCTGCTTGCCCAGCGAGGCCCAGGTCACCAGCGAACCGGGGCCGCCGGAGCGCAGCGGATCGGTCGGCTGCGAGACGTCCGGCTCGGTCTCGGAGTTGATCGCCTTGAAGCTGTTGTCGGTGATGGCGAAGAACCCGTCGAGCACCACGCCGTTGAGCACGCCGAGCGCGAGCAGGATCACCGCCAGCCCGGCGATCACCCGGGCCGTCGACGCCGGTATCACCCGCCCGAGCAGCCGGCCGGTGGCGCGGGCCGCGTGGCGAAGCAGCCGCATCAGGCCGACCAGCCCGGCACCGAGGAGCAGGGCGACCGGCAGGACCAGGAGGTAGCGCGGCCGCGCCGGCGCGTCCAGGCCCATCATCTTGTGGATGTCCCGCTGCCAGGAGGCGCCGAGATAGAGGAAGATCAGCACGGCGACCGCGCTGAGCGCGCCGAGGATCCGCCAGGCCATCCGGCCGGGCCTGGGCATCGGCCGGTTGATCAGCTTGCCGGCCAGCCACACAGCCAGCGCGCCGAGCCCGTAGCCGATCGCCGCGGAGATGCCGCCGACCACGCCCTGCAATCCGGGCCCGCGCGGCAGCAGCGACGGTGTCAGCGACAGGCAGAAGCAGGTCACCGCGCCGAGCACCCCGACGAAGGTGTAGTGCCAGCGGTGCACCAGCCGCCACCACCAGCCGCGCCGCGGCTCGTGTGGCTGCCCCGGCTCCGGGGGCGCCTGCGGCCGTGAGGTCGTAGTCGTCATCTGCGCTCACCCTCCATCTTCACCACCGGTGCCACCCCGCCATGCCGGCGGTGACCAGTACGCCGAGGCCGTTGACCGCCCAGTGCAGGCCGATCGGGGCCAGCAGGCTGCCGCTGCGCCGGCGCAGCTCACAGAACAACAAACCGGACGTACCGGTGAAGAGCACGGCACCGGCGACGGCCAGGAGCTGCCCCGCCGGGCCCGAACCGACCAGGCCGGTGACGGCCGGGTTGACCTGGTTGAGCCGCAGCGAGGGCAGCACGTGCCAGAGGCCGAAGAGCGCGGACGACACCAGCGTCGCCGTGGTGGTGCCCCACCCCTTGCGCACCAGCCCCCACAGCACCCCGCGGAAGGCGACCTCCTCGAACAGGATCGTGCCGAGCGGGATCACCACGAACGCGGTCAGCATCGCCTCGCTCATGCCCGAGCGGTACCGCTCGTCGAGGAATGCGGACCGGGTGGCGGGCAGCGCGGCGGCGACCACGTAGACGACGGCGACCGCCCCGACGCACACCAGCGCGTATGCCGCCCCGCGCCGCCAGGTCCGGCGGTCCAGGCCGACGTCGTCGGCGTCGAGCCCGGCGGAGCGGGCCAGGAGCAGGAGCAGCAGGGCACCGAGCGGCCCGGCGACGAGCATGCTCCCGTGCGGCCCGTAACGCCCGACGACGGCGACCGTCGCCATGAGCCCGACCGTCAGGACCAGGGCACGCGACGTCGGCGCCCAGCGGATCCACGGCTCGGCTGTCACGTGTCGATCATCACGGCCGCCGCGGCCCGCCACCTCACCCGTGGCGGATGGACTCGGTAAGCTTCATTACGCATACTTCCATGAAAAATGAAGGATAGGGAGCGATGGGGAGCAACCTGTACTCGGTCGAGCAGGTGGCCGAGCTGCTCGGGCTGCACGTGCGGACGGTTCGCAACTACGTCCGCGACGGCCGGCTCAAGGCCGTCAAGATCGGCAAGCAGTACCGGATAGCCCGGGCCGACCTGGCGGCCCTGACCGGCGAACCCGCCGCGGCGGCACCCGGGCGGCGGCACGTCGAGGTCTCCAGCATCGTGCAGATCGACGGGATCGGCGCGGCCTCGGCGAGCCGGCTCAGCACCCTGCTGACCGCCGGCGCGCAGGCACCCCGGCCCGCCCCGGTGCCGTTGCGCATCCAGACGATCCACGACGAGGACCGCTCCCGGTTGAAGATCGTGATTCTGGGCGGTCCCGCGGAGACCGCCGACATCGTGCGGCTGGTCGGCGACCTGCTCGACTCCGGCAACGGCCTGTTCGAAGGGGAGAACGACGATGAGTGACCAGATTCGGGACCGCAGCGGCGTGCCGGTGCTGATCTGCGCCGCGGACGGCCCGGTGCTCACCGAGGTGCAGGACGCCCTCGACCTCATCGGCGCGGCGTTCGGCGGCTCCGACGTGGTCGCCCTGCCCGCGTCGCGGCTCAGCGACGACTTCTTCGAGCTACGCACCGGGCTGGCCGGCGAGGTCATGCAGAAGTTCGTGAACTACCGGATCCGGCTCGCGATCGTCGGGGACATCTCCGAGCGGCTGGCGGCGAGCGCGTCGCTGTCGGCCCTGGTCCTCGAGTCGAACCAGGGCCGGCACATCTGGTTCCTGCCCGACCTGCCCGCCCTCGACGCCCGCCTCGGCGCCGGACCACCGCGGTAACTGCGTGGCGGTTCCGGGACCGGCGCCGGGAGGATATGCAAATGCGTCCTGAGTTCTCCGACCCGCCCAAGCTGTCCGCCGGCGACCGGGTGGCCGTCGTGTCACCGGCCTACCCCGCACCCGCCGACTACCCGGCCCTGCACGAGCAGTCCCTGCTTCGCCTGCGCGAGCACTTCCAGCTGGAGCCCGTCGAGTTCCCCACCACCCGGCGGCATTCCCCCGCGGCGGCGCGCGCCGAGGACCTCATGGCCGCCTACGCCGACCCCTCGATCCGGGCGGTCCTCGCGACGATCGGCGGCGACGACCAGATCACCGTGCTGCCGCACCTCGACCCGAAGCCGTTCCTCGCCGACCCCAAGCCGTTCCTCGGCTTCTCGGACAACACCAACCTGCTGAACTGGCTCTGGACCCACGGCGTCGCCGGCTATCACGGCATGTCCACGATGATGCACCTCGCCCGCGGCGGCGGCGTGCAGCCGATCGCCGCCGAGTCGCTGCGCGCCGCGCTCTTCACCGGCGGCGACCTCGAGATCCGCGCCGTCGAGGAGTTCAGCGACGAGGAGATCTCGTGGCGGGATCCGGCGTCGCTCACCCGGTCGCCCGTCCCGTACCCCAGCCCCGGGCGGGTGTGGCACCAGGCCGACCGGGTGGTCTCCGCTCCGACCTGGGGCGGCAGTCTCGAGATCCTGCACTGGACGCTGGCCGCCGGGCGCTGGGTCCGCCCGGTCGAGGACTACGCCGGGTGCGTGCTGCTGCTGGAGACCTCCGAGGAGATGCCCTCAGCCGCGGAGGTGTTCCGGATGCTGCGCAACTTCGGCGAGCGCGGGCTGCTCGAGCAGTTCCCGGCGATCCTGTTCGGTACCGCCAAGGGCACCGTCTTCTCCAACCCGAAGCCGGTGGCGGAGCGGACCCGCTACCGGGAGGAGCAGCGCGCCGCCGTGCTGCGGGCGCTGGCGGCCTACAACCCGGAGGCGATGGCCGTCTTCGGGGTGGACTTCGGGCACACCGACCCACAGTGGGTCCTGCCGTACGGCGGGCGGATCACCGTCGACGGGCCCGCGCAGCGGATCATCGGGCACTACTGAGCGCCTCGACCTCGGCCGCGAACAGGGGGCCGGGGTCGAGCCCCATCGAGGTGAAGTTGCCCTCGATCTCCAGGCTGACGAAGCCGTGCAGCCGGCTCCACGCCGTGACCGCCTGCAGCGCCACCGCCGGGTCGACGCCGCCGGCCCAGGCGCGCAGCGCCTCGGCGAGCGGCGGCTCCGGTTCCGGGCCGGGACCGACGAAGGTGAACAGCACGTCCATCGCGCCCCGCGCCGCGGCGACCAGGCGCTCGTCGTGGGCGTCGTAGCCGGGCAGCGGCGCGCCGAACAGCAGCCGGTAGCGGTGCGGGTTGGCGATCGCCCAGGCCCGGTAGGCGCCGGCCAGGTCCGGCATCCGCCGCGGGGCCGCGGAGACCGCGCCGGTCAGGTCGGCGTACGCGTCCAGGATGAGCTCGGTGAGCAGCGCGTCGCGGCCGGCGAAGTAGCGGTAGAGCGCGGGGCCGGAGACGCCGAGGTCCTTGGCGATCGCGTTGATGGACAGCGCCTGCGGGCCGCCCTCCGCGAGCTGCCGCAGCGCCGCGTCCTTGACCTCCTGGCGCATCTGCGCGCGAAACCGGTCTCTGATCCCCCCTGCCGTCATGCGGCAACGTTACAGCCCTGACGCTAGGTGAGACCCACTAACGACAGGCGGCCTCAGATCATGCCGGAGCGCAACGCGTACGCGACCGCATGGGAACGGTTGCGCAGCTTCAGCCGGTGGGTGACCCCGTAGATCACGTTCTTCACGGTGCGCTCGGAGTAGCTGAGTTCGCCCGCGATCTCGCTGGTGTCCAGGCCGTCCGCCATCAGCCGCAGCACGTCGATCTCGCGGGGCGTCAGGCCCGAGGTGTTCAGCCCGTGCGGAGTGAGCACGTCGCGCTGCAGCCGCTCGATGTGCTTGAGCAGCTCGCCGACCAGGTTGGGCGGCATGACGCCGCCACCGGCGGCCGCGGCGAGCACGCTGTGCGCCAGGCGGTCGGCGGTCACCGCGTGCCGGGGCAGGATCGCGACCACCCGGCACTCGACGGCGGTGAGCAGCTCCGTCTCGGTGATCTCGTTGGTGATGAGCACGACCGGCGCGCCCGACTCGGCCGCGTAGCGGCGCAGCATGGCCACGACGTCGGCGCTGAGCCGCTCGGCGGAGACGACGAGGACCCGGGCCTGGGCGCGGTCGGCGCCGCGCAGCAACGTCAGCTCCGGGCGCGCCTGAAGATAGCTGGCGAGTCCCGCCTGGATGAGGGGGTCCGACGCCTGCAGGGCCACTCGCACCTGTTCCACGGCTGCCTCCGGTTGTCGTTGCTGCCGTGCCAGTCTCCGGAAGCGTTCTTCACAAAATCTTCATGCTCAATGGACCGGCGGCAGCCGCCCGGCGCTGCGCAGCGCCTCGATGTACTTCGGCAGCTCGATGACGGCGCGCTCGAGGCGGCCCGGCGTCAGCTGGTCGACGAAGACCGCGTCCACGACGTCCTGCCGCAGCGCGTCGGGCAGCTCGTTCAGGCGCTGCACCGGCAGTTGCTCCCAGATGCGGATGATCCGGAGCCGGGAGCGGACCAGGGCGAGCGTGCGTTCCAGCCCGGAGACGACCTCGTCGGCGCTGACCGGATCGAGCACCAGGCGGCCCTCGGCCGCCAGGGTCAGGAAGAGGTCACCGGCGAAGTCCCCGCTCATCGACCCTCCTCAACGCGCCGGGCGAACGCCCGGCACGGCTGCGAGTCCATCAGACCCGCCGCGGGCACGGAAGGGCGCGGGCGCGGTGGTGCCCCGGGCTCCGGCGTACTTTGCCCGCGGCGTCGCGGTCCGGCGGCGGCCCGGCCCGCGACGCAGCGGCCCGAAATCTGTCCAGCGCCACGCACGCAGGCGTTGTGGCGGCGCTATGGTGGTTCGCGCGCGGCGCGACGCCACCGGCCACCCCCTTCGGAGCCGGACGACGCGTCCGCGAGGCACCTGACGGGGACGTCGGCCGGCGGCGCGCGCAGCCCGCACGTTCCACCGCCGCGACGCGGGAGCGATCACCACGACGAGGTTGGGGCAGCGATGGCGGCAGAGCACGAGGGCCTGGACCTTCGCCTGCTCGGCACCGTGTGCGCCTGGCGGGACGGCGCCGAGGTCGCGCTGGGCTCCGCCCGGTGCACGGCCGTGCTCAGCGTGCTCGCCCTGCACGCGGGCCACACGGTCTCCCGCGAGCAACTCATCGCCGCGGTCTGGGGCGAGGACCCGCCGGCGAGCGCGAACGGCAACGTCTACACCTACGTCTCCGCGCTGCGCCGGATCCTCGAGCCCGGCCGCGACCGCTGGTCCGCCGGTCGGATGCTCACCTCCGGCGCGGGCGGCTACCGCCTGCACGTGCCGGACGAGGCGGTTGACGTGCACCGCTTCGAGTCGCTGCGGGAGCTCAGCCGCCGGCACCGCGCCCGCGGCGACACCCCGGCCGAGCTGGCCGCGCTGGAGGCGGCCATGGCGCTCTGGCGCGGCGACGCGCTGACCGGCGTCCCCGGCCGGCACGCGGAGGCCCAGCGCCTGCGCCTCGCCGAGCTGCGGCTGGCCACCGCGGAACGACGCGCCGCGCTCCTGGTCGAGCTCGGCCGGCACGACGAGGCGATCACCACGCTGCGGGCGCTCGTCGCGGCGTACCCGTTGCAGGAGAACCTGCACGCCATGCTGATGGCTGCCCTGCATGCCGGCGGCCGCCGGGCCGAGGCCCTCGAGGTGCACGACCGGCTGCGGGACCTGCTGCGCGACGAGACCGGCACCGAGCCCAGCGCGGCGCTGCGCGCCGTGCACAGCCGGGTGCTCGGTGAAAGCCCGGCCGCCGTGTTCGTCGGCCGGGCCGCCGAGGCGCGCCTGCTCCGCGACGCGGTGGCCGAGGCGGCCGCGGGGCGCGGCGGCAGCGTCTGGCTCAAGGGCACGCCCGGCATGGGCAAGTCGGCCCTGCTCGCCGCGGCGCTCCGCGAGGCGGCGCCGCCGGGCTGCCGGATCGGCTGGGCTGCCGGCGACGAGTTGTCCCGGCGGGTGCCGCTCGGGGTGCTGCTCGAGTGCGTCGAGTCCGCCGTGGCCGGCGACGAGGGCCGGGAGCTGGGCCGGCGACTGCTCGCGGCGGCGACCGCACCGGGGACCGTCGACCTGGCCGTCGCGGTGATCCGCCGCGCCGCCGTCGGTGGGCCGCTGATCCTCGTCATCGACGACCTGGAGCTGGCGGACGACGCCACGCTGCGGGTCTGGACGGCGCTGCACGCGCTGACCGGCGAGCTGCCGCTGCTGCTCGTCAGCGCCGGCGGGCCGGCCGCCGACGACCGGCGGCTGGATCCGCTGCGGGCCGTGCACCCGGGCGAGGTGGTGCTGTCCCGGCTGACCCCGGCCGAGGCGGCCGCGCTGGTCTGGCGGACCGCTCCCGAGCCGCCCGAGCCGCGGGTCCTGCGGCGGCTGCTCGCCGACGCCGGCGGCAACCCCTACTACCTGCGGCAGCTCTCGGCCACGGCCGGGCGCGAGCCGGGCGACCCGCTGCCCGCGGACGTGGTGGCCGCGGTCGCCGCCCACCTCGGCCCGTTCGCCGAGGAGACCCGGCAGATCCTGCGGGCCGTCGCCTTCCTCGGCGCCGACGCCGGCGGTCACGTCGAGTGCACGGTGCCCGAGGTGGCCGCGGTGACCGGCCGCCCGGCGGACGAGATCCGCCGCGTGCTGGCGCCGGCCCACGCCGCGGGCGTGCTCGGCGCCGGCCCCCTGCTGGTTTTCCGGCACCGGATCGTCGCCCGCATCCTGCACGAGGGCACCCCGACGGCCCTGCGCGTCATGCTGCATCGTTCGTTCGCGGAGAAGGTCGCCGCCGCGGGCGGCGCGCCGGAGCGGGTGGTCGCGCAGCTGCTGGCCGGGCCGGTCCCGCTTGACCCGTGGGCCGGCAGGTGGCTCGCCGACCACGTCGAACAGCTCTGGGTGTGCGCGCCGAGGCCGACGATCGCGGTGCTGCAGCGGGCCCGCGCGCAGTCCAACCTGGACCACGACACCCGCCTCCGGCTGACCGCCTGGCTGGCCCGGCTGCTGTACGGGCAGGACCGCGGCGCGGTGGCCGAGGCGCTCTGGGTGGCCGCCCGGTCCGCCGACCCCGCTTTGGAGGCGGAGATGCGCTGGATCGTGGCCGCTACCCACGACCGTCGCGGCGACCACGCGGCCGCCGCCGAGGTGGCACGCCTCATGCTCAGCGACCGCCGGGCCCCGGAGCCGTGGCTCGAACGGTTCCGGGAGTTGCTCACCCGGCTGCGCCCGGACCCGCCGGGCGAACCCAGGCTGCCGCGGATGCGGCGGACGGCCGGCCGCGCCGACCCGATTTCCGTTATCGGCTGACGGCCGGACGGTCTCCACCTGCATGGGATCCCCGAATCGCGGAAACGGAGGACAGGTGTCGCCCCCTTCCGACGACCGCCTCCGGATCTCGGTGCTCGGGCCGGTCCGGGCCTGGATCGGCGAGCGGGAGCTCAACCTGGGACCGGGACGGCAGCGGGCGCTCTTCGCCGCCTTGACGGCGAACGCCAACCGGCTGGTGAGCCGCGACGAGCTGATCGAGGCGGTGTGGGGCGCCTCGGCTCCGGCCACCGCTACCGGCAGCGTCTACACCTACATCTCCGGCCTGCGCCGCAGCTTCGATCCGGACCGCAGCCACCGCGGGGCCGGCGAGCTGCTGGCCTCCGGGCCGTCCGGCTATCTGCTCCGGCTCTCCCCCGGGGCGCTGGACAGTGACCGGTTCGCCGCCCTGTGTGCGCGGGCCGCGGAGCTGCACGGGTCCGGCGACCTGGCCGGCGCGGCGGCGCTGCTCGACGAGGCGCTCGCGCTGTGGCACGGCGAGGCGTACGGCGGGCTCTCGGGACACCGGCTCGAGGTGGAGCGGGCGCACCTCGCGGAACGCCGGCTGGCGGCGGTCGAGCGGCGGGCCCGGATCGTCATGGAGCTGGGCGACGACGGCCTGGTGGCGGAGCTGGCCGGGCTGGCCCGTGATCACCCCCTGCACGAGCCGCTGCACGAGCTGCTGATGCTGGCCCTGCACCGCGCCGGGCGGCACGCCGAGGCGCTCGAGGTCTTCCGCACGGCCCGGCGCATCCTGGTCGCCGAGCTCGGCGTCGAGCCCGGCCCGGCCCTGCGCGAGCTGCACCGGCGCGTGCTGGCGGGCTCGGTCGAGCCGGCCGCCGGCCTCGGCCCGCGGCCGGTCGACCCG